>CANQOG010000075.1 GCA_947625415.1 uncultured Clostridia bacterium | reverse complement strand
TTTTCAAGAATAATAATAGCATTTAAAGTTATCAAAGTACACATACCTCTAGTTTACTTACCTTAAAATTGTAATTTATCTGTTAAATTTCTAAATCATTTATTGTCATATCTTTAGTGCCTATATACACATTTCTATTTCCATCTAATTTATGCACTTTTATAATTGTATAATTATCATAATGATATTCCATACTTCCACCATCTTTAATCACTTCTGCATCTGGAAAATCTTTATTTGCTTTTGCAATAATTTCTTCCATTGTTATTTTATTTTCTAATAAAGCGTTTTTTAAGGAATAGTCGTTGCCATCAACTCTAATATTTACATTCCCATCATATATATAAATATCATAATCATATTTTTCGTTTTCGTTTTTATCTATAATCTTATGTATTTTACTATCTGATTGTGGCTGTTTATCATAAAAAAGTAATTCAAAATTATTTACTGATAATGATTCATATTTTATAGCCTTTATTTGAGCTGGATAAGTATCCATGACATCACCATCATAAGTTATTTTAACTTTTTCTCCAATTTCAAATTTAACATTAGTATCCAATTTTAATTTCTGTACCATTATTTTATCTGCTGATTTTCTTATTTCTTCATCTTCATCAGGTTCTACAAAAAATAAGTTTTCTTCTACTTGTGTTATAGTTCCACAAAACGAATATTCATTTATGATATTTATAGTTTTTATAAATTCAATTACTTCCTGTGCCTCATTATCTATTAAACCATTATTTAAAACTGCAATATATTCATTTATCATATAAAATGAAATATCACTCCAATTTTTACTTCCATCATAATATCCGATAGTAGCTTCATTTCCATTATTCAAAGTAATATTTTCTGATGTTCTTCCTGTACCACAAACACCGAATATATTATTATAAAAATATAAAATTGCATATTGATTCTCATCGTTTTTATATAGTTTTAAACCATATTTATAAAAATCGTTTTCTTCATCTTTTGCTACTTCTTTATAATTCCAATCATTTGGAATATTTAATTCTATTCTAGTACTATCTATTGTTTTTGAATATTTTTGGTGATTTTCAGTATTATTTGTATTTGATTGCATATCATTTTCATTTGGATTTATTTCTGCACCTGCAATAAACTTATTTAATACATACATTGAAACTTTTTCTAAGTAAATACCATTTTCTATATTTATGTTTTTCTTCACGTCTACTTTATAACCTAGTCCATAACCTTTGTAGCTTCCACCATCTCGTAGTATTTCTCCTTTTATTACAAATATTGGCTCTTTGAAATGAGATACTCTGGTATAATCAATTAAGAATATTATCATCCATAAAATTATTATTGAAATTATTATTCCGACTATTATTTTTAATTTTTTATTCATATATACCACCTACATTTATCCTTTCTACTATTTAGACGATTTGTGTTTCCTTTTTAGTTGGTGTTTTACAAAAATAATAGTAAATATTATAGTAAATATTAAAAATATTGATGAGACCCCTAAAATTCCAATTCTAAGATAGCTATTTGTATTTACAGGCTCTTGCATAACAACTTGTTCTGTTGTATCTTCTTGTACGGTATTATTCATGAATTTGTCTCGATAATTTTCTTGATTCTCTGTTTTTTGTTGTTCTGAAGATGTAGTAGATGAATTTGGAACACTAATATCTTCTTGTATTTCATTAATTTGAGATGATTTTTTTCGATTTGAAAATACTGCTTTCAAACCAATAGCAAATGTTATAATAAACATACCTAAATTTCCTAATAATAATTTTAAAGTATGAATAGATTTGTAATATTTCCATTTTACTGTACTTTCTGGTATGTTTAGTATCTGTGAAATTTCTTTAAATGATAAATTAGAAAGTATTTTTAATGATATTATTTCCTGTTCTTGTGAATTTAGTTTAGAAATGATTCTATTATAACTATCTCGGTCAATGACTTCATTTAGTTCTTTATTTTCTTCGCTTATATAGTATAATTCATCTATATCTAATAATATTTTTTTATATTTTATTAAATCTATTGCTTCATTTTTTGTCATTGAATACAGCCAACACGATTCATTATTTCTAGGTAATTTTTGTTTGTCTATTTTCCATATTTTTATATATACTTTTTGCACAACATCTTCACTATCTTCTTTGTTTTTTAATATAGAAAATGCTATTGCATAAACTAATTTTTTATATTTTTCATATAACTTATTAAAATACATTTCATTGTTGCTTTCCATTCCACGAAAAATGCTATGTAATTCTTCTTTATCTATTTTCTTCATTTCAATATCCTTTATAATTTAGTATTTATTCAAATTATACCATAAAAAATAAGTGATTATCAACCAACCACTTATTTATGAAAATTGTAATTTGTAATTATTTTTTTCTTAAAGATAATATTTTTTGGGGTTTATCTTCATGGTACGAAACAACAACATCTTGTCCTACTTGTGTAAGACTATCATCCCAAACAACTATTTTCTTTCCAATATATTCATTATCATTGACACTATATTGGACTTGTAATGATAATGGAAATATAGTACCGTCTAAAGATGTGGTTCTAATAGGTTTTTTATTGATTTTCAACCACCATAATTTTTTAACTTTAATTATTTTTCCTACTGTTTCTTCATTACTCATAATTT
>CANQOG010000074.1 GCA_947625415.1 uncultured Clostridia bacterium | reverse complement strand
GAGATATAAAACCTGTATAAATGAATGGTTATATGTTAAAGAAAATAATCGTAAAATAAGAGAATAACGGTCATTGTTCTACTTATACTTGCTGGTGTTTCACTAAATGCGATAATTGGGGAGAATGGGATTATAACGAATACGTTAGATGCAAGATTATTAAGTCAGTATTCAACATATAAAGAAGAGATGGATATAAATTTAAGTGAAAGTATAACTTGCTCTGGTGTAGAAATGAAAAAGTATATGAAATCAATGGATGAAAAAGATATAGATAAATTTTTAGTATTAAATGGGAAACTAATGTTTATAGGAAATGATGATTATGAGAGAAAAATCGCAGAAGATGCAGGAATAGATACATCATTAAGTAATGGGAATTTTTCAGTAGAAGATTTAAAAGTATTGGCTGGAAGTGTATTATCACTTGGAAACGAAGTTGAAGTACCAGTTGGAGATAATGGAGAATCACCAGAAGAATTAGTAGGAACAAGGTTATATGATAAGGTACCACAAAATGAAGATAAGTGGGACATAGTAATAGAGTATAATGAAAATAATGAGAAAATAAAGACACATGGAACAGGATATTATTATTTAAAGAAAGGAAGTTATACAATAAATGGAAAAAGTGTAACATTAGAAAATGATTATATAATAGATTATAGAAATAGAAAGTTTTATGCTCTTGAAAATAAGTATAGAGAATGGAATATAGGAAGTACCATAGCTGTAACTAAAGACTTAGTATTAAATACTGACCCAACAAATTTTGAAAAATATGTAAATGAAGATGGAACACTAAACGAAAAAGCTCTAAAAAATGAGGCAAATATAATAAAGCATGGAGATGTAAGTTATAGTAAAGAAAATAAGGCATTATTATTTAATGAGGATGAATCGAGTAATCCAGAAGGAGAAGGTGGATATTTAGAATTAGATGGTGGAGATGTAGATTTTTCTAATGGATTTACTTTTGAAATATATGCAAATTTTAGTAGATTGATTGATAGGATTAGTGCAACTGAAAGATATATGTGTGGTGGAATTTTTTGTAGGATGCCTTCGCTTTCGTCGCCATTTTTAAATTCGGTACGTTTTGGCTTTTTGACTGACACTGGTATATTTGATAAGAATCTTGCTTATTTTGCTATTAAAGTTTGTAACATTGGAGTTAGTTTTAATGGTTACAGGATGAAAAGTCAGGCTGGTTGGATCATGAAACCAAGTGATTCTATTGTAATGATAGGAGAGGATGTAAGTATATCTTGTACGTATCAACCATTTAAAAGTTTATCGAATTTAGATATTTTAGAAGACAATTCGATTAAAGAATGTTTAGAAAGAGAAAAAATAACAAGTGGCTGTCTTTTAAGAATGTATCTGAATGGAATGCCTTATGGATGGACGATAAATACATTGGAAAGCTTTAATGATGGATTAAAAACATGGAATAAAGATTTAGGAGATATTTTCATAGGGGTTTGTCCATGGGATAAAGATGGTTCATTACATTTTTTAAAAGGAAAGGTGTATAGTATTAGGTTGTATAAATCAGTTATAAGTTCAGAAGACGTAAAGTCGAACTATGATTTTACACTACAATATAGAAATACATTTTAATTATAATATAAACTTTAAAATTATAAATAGACTAAAGGAAATTGAAAGATTAATTGATGAAATATCTAAAACTGGTAATGATAAAGTCATTGGTATAGTAAAAGAGAATGAAAGGAAAAATGTAGAAGAACATGATGACTTGAATATGAATCAATTTACAATTTCTGAACTAAATCAGAAAGTTATTGATAATGATAAAAAATTGCAGATAATGAAAAATTAATAAGACAAGCACTGATAGATAAAATTATAGGTAAACAAAAAAGAATAGCTGAACAGCAAGAGGAAAGAAAATGAATGAAAAATAATGCTATAGAAAAAAGATTTAAATTTCTACCAATTCCAACTTCAATTTTATTAAATACTCATAGGGAGCTTTTCGAAGCTCTCTTTTTTTATCTATTGTATACAAAGATATAAAATTCGGCAATAGCTATATTTTTAATCATAAAATAACACGATAACGGTCATTGTCCTACTAATTTTAGCTGGAGTCTCACTAAATGCAATAATTGGAGAGAATGGGATTATAACTAAAGCATTAGATTCAAAAGAATTGTCAGAAGAAGCAAAAAGAAGAGAAGATTTAGAAATAATGATAGCAGGTTATGCATCAGATATAAATAAAAATGAAACAATAGATAGTTATTTAAAATCAAGAGAAGGAAAAGAAATAGAAAGTTCATTTAAAATGGATGTAGATGGAAGTGGAAAAAGAAAAAATGTAGTAGAAAAAGAAGGATATTATTATGTAGTAGAGGAAGATGAAAATGGAAACTATAAAGTAGAGAAATTAACAGAAGAACAAATGGGAGAAAAAATAGAGATATTGACAAGTGAAAACTTTGACGGAAATGGTAAAATGGAGTTTAACCCAGGAGAAGGTAAAAAAGAAACATTAGTATTTGGAGATGAGATAAAAGAAGGAGAATTTTGTTTTGATATACAATCAGGAGAAGTAACAATATATATAGATTATGATATGAATTTAACAAATCAAGGGTTAAAAAGAAGCGCAATAAACATAGAACCAAAAGCAACATTAAATTTATATATAGAAGAAGGAGTAACATTAACAGTAGATAGTGGATATGGAGAAGATGGAGAAAT
>CANQOG010000073.1 GCA_947625415.1 uncultured Clostridia bacterium | reverse complement strand
TTTTTATAGTTCCTTTTTGAGACATTTTTATTTACAAATCAAATCTTTTTTTGAGACATTTTCATTTACGAGTCACAAATTAAATAAAAAATGGGAAAAAGTGGTTGACAAACCACTTTTTTCGTGTTAAAATATCTATCTGTAAACTGCTTAGCTATGGTTACAAACGTTTTTGAGATTAAAAACTACCAGAGAATTAGAGGAGTTAGCGAGTATTACGAAAAGGGAGGTGCATTTTTAATGTACGCAATTATTGAAGCATGTGGGAGACAATATAAAGTAGAAGAAAAAACAACTGTATTTTTTGAAAAACTAGATGAAGAAGAAGGAAAAAAAGTTACTTTTGATAAAGTAATTTTAGTTTCTGACAATGGAAAAGTACAAGTTGGAAATCCTTATGTTAAAGGTGTAAAAGTTGAAGGTAAAGTTGTTTCTCATGGTAGAGGAAAGAAGATTCTTGTTTTCAAGTATAAAGCAAAGAAAAATGAAAGAAAAACAAGAGGACATAGACAAGATTATACTAAAGTAGAAATTACTTCAATTAAAACTGGAACAGCTAAAAAAGCTGAAACAGAAACAGTAGAAAAAGAAACAAAATAATTAAGAGATATAAATAAAGATTTTTAAAAGCGAAAGGAGTGACTTTCAAGATGGCACATAAAAAAGGTCAAGGTAGTGTTAAGAACGGAAGAGATAGTGAGTCAAAAAGACTTGGTGTTAAGAAGTCTGACGGACAAACAGTTAAAGCTGGAAATATTTTAATTAGACAAAGAGGAACAAAAGTATATCCAGGAACAAATGTTGGAATTGGTAGTGATGACACATTATTTGCTTTAACTGATGGTAAAGTTAAATTTGAAAGAAAAGGTAAAGATAAGAAAAAAGTTAGCGTATATAATGTAGCTGAATAATAAAAATTAAGATAGTAAATTTTACTATCTTTTTTTTGCAAAAATTTTGAAAAAAATATTGTTAAAAAGTTATATATATGTTTTAATATATATTAAGTGTTATACTTATAAAAGGAGAATATATTATGCAGAAAAAACCATTGATATTAATAATTTGTGGAGCTATAGCAATATTAGCAGTCGTTTTACTTGTTATATATCTTGTAAGCGGTGGTTCGACTGATATTAATGAAATTGCATCTGGAAAAAATGAAAAAGAATTAGAAGAGCCAGTTCTTAAATTGTCATCATATCCAGAAGAAGAAACTGAAAGTAATGTTGAGATTAGTATAGTTGCTACTATTGATGGAGAAAATGAAATTGTTTCTGTAACAACACCAGATGGAAAAACATCAGGATATTCGGCTGATAAAACTTATAGTGTAAGCAAGAATGGAGAATATTCTTTTACAGTTACTGCAAGTAATGGAAAAACAGCAACTAAAACTATTAACATACAAAATATTTTAACTATTTCTGCTGATAATCCATATATTCCAGAAGGTTTTAAACATATAGATGGAACAGATGTGGATACAGGATTTATAGTTGAAGATGAAAGTGGAAATCAGTATGTTTGGGTACCGGTTGAAAATGGAACGGCTGTAAGAACACCTTTATCTGAAAAATATGTAGAAGAAGATTATACAGCAAGTGCTTTTACTAATAGTGTATCAAAATATTTTGGATTTTATATAGCAAGATTTGAAGCAAGTAAAGATACAGTAAATGGAATGTCTGTTGCTAAAAGTGTTAGTGATGTAATTCCTTGGTCAGATGTTGATTATAATACAGCTTATGAGGCTGCTAAAAATACGGCTGTAGCATATAATTATGTTGGAGTAAAATCAGCTTTAATAAATAGTTATGCTTGGGATACAACTTTGAATTGGATAAATGAGAATGTTACAAATTATTCTACAGCTAAAACTTATGGAAATTATAGTAATCAAATTGCAGTTACTGGAGGAACAGATACAGATATTACAAATGAAATAGCAGATATGGCCGGAAATTTAAGAGAATGGACAACTGAAATATATGATTATGAAATGGTTGAAGAAGATATAAATTCTTATAAAGAAGATGATGAGGATGAAGAAATTGATTATAGAGTTATTCGTGGTGGTAGCGCAACTATAGATAAAGCTGCAAATAGCCATAGAGAATATCCATCAGATTTTTCAGAACAATTTTGGGGATTTAGAGTAATCCTTTACAAAGAATAGGTTATAAAAATAAGCTATAAAAATTTAAAAAATGTGTTGACAATAGATACAAGTCGTGTTAAAATAAAATACAGTTAGTTCTTATTTGAACAAGCTGTATTTTTATTATATTTACTAAAGCCTAAAATTTGAATTCATTTGATAAAAAATGGCTTTAATTTTTTGCTTTTTTTGAAAAATTTTTTAATATAAAAAATATTAGAAAAAAATTAAAAAAGTTGTTGACAAAATGGCTTAGTAGTAGTATAATAAATCTCGTTCCGAGCAAACTTGGAACAAGAACAAAATAATTTTTGATTTAGAAAATAAATTCAAAAATTTATTTCGAATTTAGAGCGAGCAGTACAAGGAAAACGACTGAGTGACTGACGAGACAGTACATAGGTACGGCGAGGAGAAATGAAGGAAGTTTGACACAGTAATGCGAAGTTATAAATTTGAAAGAAAGTACTTTGAAAAATAAACAATAAATTAAGTTATATCCTTTGAAAATAATTCAAAAAAAGAATTATAATTTTAACCAAAAAAGTTGTTAAAATAATTAAGAGCTTTAAGAACAAACAAATTTTAAATTAA
>CANQOG010000072.1 GCA_947625415.1 uncultured Clostridia bacterium | reverse complement strand
AGATTAATTTTTATCTAAAAATTACCCTGTTTTCATTGTTTTTTATAAAATTTTTTCAAAACACCGAAACTTAAATTTCTTATTGACTTAATTTTCAATAATAGTTAAAATATGTTTGAGATAGTTTATTTTAATTAAGAAAGAGAGAAAATATATGAACGAAGAATTTGATTTTTTTAGTAAAACTTCACTAAAATCATATAATTTAGAAGATAAAATAAGATACCAGTTATCTTTATTAGATAGTTTAGATGCCTTTACTAGAAGGCATTCTGAAAATGTAGCAACAATTACTTGTAGATTATGTGAATACTTAAAACTGGACGAAGGATTTACTATATACTGTACGACTTGCGCTTACATTCATGACATTGGAAAAATATTTATTCCTCCTGAAATTTTACAAAAGACTACAAAACTCACAGATGCTGAATTTGAAGTTATGAAAACACATACAACACTTGGCTACAAAATGTGTATGAAAGACCCCAAGCTTAGACCTTATGCTGCTGGAGCTTTATATCACCATGAAGCCTTAAATGGAACTGGATACCCAAATGGTGTTACAGCGAAAGACATTCCTTATGAAGCTCAAATAATCAGAGTTGCCGATGAATTTGAAGCTATTACAGCAAAACGTCAGTATAAAACACATGTTGGAATTATAGATGCCTTAAACATAATTATTGACCACGCTCAACCAGCTCCATTTAAAGATACAAAATTTACTTTAAATCTTCTATCAGATGAAGTAAGATATGGAAAAATTGATAAAAAAATTGTTAAAGCTTTATTTAAAGTAACTTTAGATGACATAGAATATGAAATTGCATCAAGAATTGATTATATTGAATATTTAAAAGAAGAAATAAAAAGAATGGAATCAGCTTTAAGATATTATAATAAAATGGAGTCAGCTTTTTTTGCTAGTAAAAAAGAATATTATAGGCAATATGCCGCAAGCTACTTAAGACCTAACGAAAATGTTGATTATATACCTCAAACGTTACAAGAACTTAAAGAATCATTAAAAGCTAGAGAAGAACATATTGAAAAATTACACACAGAAGCTAAACAAATTAGACATTTAATAGTATAAAAATAACCCTCTAATTATAGAGGGTTTTATTTATTGCTCATTATTATTATTATTATTTTCATCTTGGTCTATTGGTAACTCTTCTGGCAAAATATCATCTATTACAATTTGCTCATTTTCATCAATTTTATATTTTGGAAGTTCTGGTAAATCATCTAAGCTTGACATTCCAAACATTTTTAAAAATTCATTAGTGACCTCATAAGTTGCAGGTCTTCCTGGGGCATCTAATTTTCCAGTTTCTTTAATCAAATTATATTCAAGCAATTTATAAATTGTTCCATCAGAATTAACTCCTCGAATAGCATCAATTTCTGACCTAGTAATTTTAGGATTGTAAGCTATAATAGAAAGAGTTTCTAAAGCAGCATTAGAAATTGAAGGTTTTGAACGATTATCAAATAATGGATAAATATAATCATAATATTCTTTTTTAGTACAAAGCTGATATCCATCTTCGATTTTAATAAGCTCTATCCCACTATTTTTAGTTTCATATTTTAACTTCATCTTTTGAATAATTTTATCTATATCTTCAGCACCAAGCTCTATTACATTCATAATATCTTTTATTGTTATTATTGAACCTGTTGAAAATAACATAGCTTCAATTATTGCTTCTGCTTTTTCTAATTCCATTTTACAACCTCTTATTTTATTATTGCAAAATTATTATCCCACGAATTAATTTAAAAGTCAAGGCTAAAAATTGACATTTAAAATTAGCTAAAATACATTATTTTTTTAATAATAAACTCTTTATCTTTTTAATCACTCTAATAAAAAAATTTTCTTTTCTAACTTCTAATTGTAAATTTTCTTGATTACTAACTATAGTATTATTTTCTGGTTCTTTAAAAATTTTATCAGGTTTATATTTTTCTTGTTTTTCTTCTTCTAATTTTTGAATATCACGATTAATTTTATCATTAATAATTTTTCTTTGCTTTTCATCAATTATATAATCAATATATAATTTTGCTATAATTGCTTTTGCTGCTTTAGAAACTTTCTGTTCTTCAAGACTTATTCTTGGATTAAAACTAAAATCATATTCATAATCTGCATTAGCTTTTAGCATTTCTATCTCTTCTTTTGGAATTTTTTTCAAATCCTCTTCTTTTACACTATTTAAAATTTCTAAAACTTCTTTACAAGCTATTTTAAATTCACTTTTTTCTATCTTTACCATTCTCTTCATTCCTTTTTATTATTTGGTAATTAATCATTTAATAAGTCCTCAGGTTCTTGCATATTTTTCATTTTTTCAGTCAAACTTCTAATTGCACACATATACTCTGAATCTCTAATTTCTTCTGAGACTTGGTCTGCTAAATCTTCAAGTCCTATTCCTTTTCTATTATCTATTATTTCTATATATTTTGACAACGCAACTTTCATTCTTTCAAATCCTATTGCATTCATATTATCTATTGTTAAATATTCCTCTACTTTTTCTGGCGACTGATTTATAATATTATTAAATTTTTAAATATCCATAATATTTTTATCCTTTGATTTTATTTTAAACACACTCTCTAATTTTATTTTATCTATAAACTTTTTTATTGTCAATCAAAATTTCAATGTGATTATAATCCCATTGCTTACAATTGCAATACATCTTACCATTATAATGAAATTTTTTATGTCTTTGACCTGCAAGGAATAGTGTAAAATGATTTTGGGAGAAAAAACTAAAAAAAAAACTACCCGTTCAACGCAATGTCAACAACTTAAGAAAAAAGAAGAAGTTTTCAATTGAAATTTCTTCTTTTTTTGATATAATTTAAGCAGGGG
>CANQOG010000071.1 GCA_947625415.1 uncultured Clostridia bacterium | reverse complement strand
AATCTCAAAAATCAATAATCAAAGCAAGTTTAAGATTTTTATAAAGAGAAATCCTACTAAAAATTTATGCTATCATTTTTGGTCTAATTGTTGACAATTTTAAAAAATATTGCTATAATAATAATAGCTTAAGCGAAATTGTCGAGTATAGCCTGACAATAACGCACTAGATATGTGGGGAGAAACACATATCTTTTTTTTGTTAAAAAACAGAGCAGGGAGAACTGCTCTGAAATTACTATGTAATTTTTTGTTTTTCGTTGTCTTTCTGATATTTCTTCAATTCTTCTTCCAATTTTTCAATTTTCTGAAGTAGAATCCATATCAACATGTAGCCTGACAAAATAACTCACCTCCTTTACACAAAGATTTCCTTTATGAAAAGGATGTTTCTATTATACTTCTTTTTTTTTCAAAAAACAATCTTTTATTTAATATTTTAATTCTTTTTTCAATAGGTAAATTAGAAGTGGTATTATTTATTGATGAATTAGATGCTAAATTACATCCATTTAACTGGAAGATATAATGCTATTCCAGTATTAGAGGAATTTGATATAATAAATGAAAAATGATAATGTATCAAGAAAAAATAAATTTAAATGCAAAGAAACTGCGATAAAATTACCACAGTTTCTTTTATTTAATATTATATTTTAAGTAAATATATAAACTACTTATAATTAATTATTGTCAGTAATGGCTGTTAAATCACCATTTAAATATACATGAAGAATTGGATTTCCATTTAAAGCGATTTCATTTCCGTTATTAGCATAAGTAGAATTTACATATACATCATCAACACCTAATGTTGTAGTATCACCGTAAACATGAATAGCTTTACCTTTGCTAGCATCAATTCTTGATGAAGATAAAGTAGTTCCATTTACGTCAACAGTTAAATCTTTATCTGAATCACTATTTACATAGCCATCAGCAGAAACTAAAGATAAAGCACATCCATCAACATTAGCTCCACTAGCAACTGTTACTACTTTGTTATAAGCTCCAGTAGCTTCAACAGAACCATCTGTTAAAGTAACTTTTCCAGTTAAAGCTTGAATTCCAGTAGCACCTTTTACTGTACAAGTTGTAAATTCGCTTGTACCGTCAGCTGCTAAGAAAACAGCAACACCGCTTTTAGAAGTAATAGTAGAGTTAGTTGCAGAAACTTTTACACCATCTTTTCCTTTAGTTGTCTTAATAGCTACACCACTTTTAACTGTAACTTCAGAAGCATTGATTGTAACTTTTTCGTTAGAACCTTTAACTTCAATACCATCAACAGCACCATTTAATTTAGCGCCATTAGATATTTCAACATTAGCATTTGTTCCGTTTACTTCGATAACTGATTTAGCTGCATTAACTTTTAATGAACCACCAATTACAGATAATTTTGCATCTTCTACTGTATTATCCATTACAACAACATTAGTAGAAGCATTTTCAGCTATAACATTGTCTAATGTTAAATCTTTCTTATTAGTAATAGTAGTATCATTCATCATAACATTTTGAAGATTTAATGTTACTTCATTTGATAACCCAGAAGTAAATGATAATTTATAATATGGTTTAGAAGTAGTAGCATCTTCTTTACCATCACCACTTATAGTAATGATTGCATCACTATAACCAGTAGCTTCAAAACTACTTAAATCTGAAGAAATATCTTTATCTAATTTGATATCAAAATAAAATTTATCTTTAGCATCAACTTTCATTTTACTTGTTGGAATAGTCATAATAGCATCAAAAGCTTCTTTATTATCTACATTTGCTTTGATAGTTTTATCAGCTTCATTATAAATAATTACGTTTTCACCTGGATCACCGTAAACTTCTCCATTTTCTTTAACAACAATTTTCTTGTAGTTTGTTCCAGCTTTTAATTTCAATGGTTTTTCAATCATTAAAGAAACATTTGAATCAACAACAAGTATAGTACTTTCTGTATCTGCTGTATATTCTTCATTTACAGTTACAGTTGTTATATTCTTTGCTTTAGCTTTATCTAAAGCTTCACTTAAGTATTTTAATCCAGCATTTTTATCAATACCATAACCACAATCACAAGCACCAACAAATACATATTCATTATTATCATTTTTTACCATCTTGATTTCTTTAATATCATGATTTTCCCAGTGTAATGGTTGATCACAAACTTTACAATAACCCATGTGTTGGTCACTATTAGTCACACTAGCTCCATCTGTAGTAACAGAACCATCATCTTTAACTATACCATATTTGTAGTCATAGTTATGTTCATAAGGAACTGTTACGTTTTTAGTATTAGTATAAGTAACTTTATCAACAGTTACAGTTCCTGTATAATCTACAGAAGCATCTGTTTTTGACATACAGTTAGCTTTTACTACACTATCAGTAACTTTCTTAACAGTAGCAGTTCTAGTGATTGTAGAACCACAACCATTTGAACAAGTTAAAACAACTTTAGCAGTTGGAGTTCCAACGATTTCTTTCTTATCGCTATTTAATCTCATATCGTTAGTATCCCATTCCCAAGTAGCTGTGTAAGCATGTTTGTTAGCATCTTTAGAAGTTTCTAAAGATTTAACTTCAACTTTGTTTGAGTCAAATAATGTTCCGCAGTTTGGACATCTAAATCCAGCAGCTGTGCCAGGGTGTGCACAATCACCTTCTGTGGCTTCAACAGGAATATATTGATGACTACGAGGTTGAGAAACTTGAACAGAAACATTAGCTTCTGGGTCACCACAATAGCAACCATAAATTTCAGTACCAGTTTGGCCACATTTAACAGGAGTAATTAAAACGTTATGAACATGAGAATAAATCCTGTCTTCTTCATCAGCATGGAAGAATAAGTGACGAGCGATAGCTCTGAAGCTAGCAGGAGAAGTAGCTGCGCCATTGTAACCTAATGCA
>CANQOG010000070.1 GCA_947625415.1 uncultured Clostridia bacterium | reverse complement strand
ATTTGTAGCCCTACCTAAAATACCGATTTTCACCAACGACCAAAGAAATAGAAACGCCAGCTAAGATAAGTAAAACGATGATAGTAATAACTAAAGCGACAAGAGTAATAGCATTTTTTTGTTTAAACATAATAAAAAACCTCCTTAAATAATAAAAATAAAAATAAAAAATAAAATTTTAAAACCGTTATTTAGAGTGAGAAGAGTTAAAGAAAGTACCGGTCAGATACTGTACCTATAAAAGTTTAAAAATAAAACTATCAATAGCAAAAAAGATATGTACATTGTGTTGTACATATCTTTTTTGTGCAAATTTTTTATGAAAAGATGTTTATAACTATTGCATTTTTTATTCATTTGATATATAAAAAAGTTAAGAAAGAAAATAAAATTCTTATTGATTTTTGTTTTTTCTTTCTTAAATTTTAACTGCTTTAAGTAGGAAACTTAATTGATAGTTGGAGGATACTTATGAATAAATTTAGAAGATTTTTATTGAAATTTAAAGAAAAAAAAGGGCTTACTGGAGCTGACGTGGCTGCCGCTATAACTGTGATTGTTCTCGCAGCTGGAATAGCCACAGCTATTTATGTTAATAGTATAAATAAATCTAAAGACAATATGAGATATTCTGCTGCTGTTAGAATTGCTACAAGTGTAGTTGAAAATATTGAAAAACAGCCTTATGAAACATTAGAAACAAATTGTTCAAGCGCAAATAATTATAAATATAATTTTGTAGGTAATGGTAATAAATCAGTTTTTGAAACAAAAATTCCAAATGGATTTAAACTCACAGTCACAACTAGCGTACCAACTACACCTGATATTGTTCGTGATGTTATTGTTAATGTTCAATATAAAGCTAATAATAATTATAAAACTATCACTTTAACAACTCTTAAAGAAAGAGAAATGCTTGATATGACTAATTCTCCAGACCTTGCATTTTTAGATGGTTATAATCCAAATGATAATACACAACATTATTATCCTATAAAACTAAATTCAGCTAAAACAAGTTATGTTATTACAACATTTGAAGATAATTCATGGTATGATTATAATGCTGGAAACTATGCTATTATTTATGTTACAGCAAGTTCATTAAATGTAAATGATGATTACAAAAAAAATAGTTCTACTGGTCAAAGATATGTATGGATACCTAGATTTGTATCTGGAACTAGCGGAAGTGGAGTTCAATATTTATATGGCTCATCAGATTATAAAATAATTTGGCGTACAGATAATAATTTTGGTCGTTATAGCTATATAGATGTAACAAGTAAACAACCAAAAAAATATGATGAGCCAAATTATAGATATGTAGCTGATACATTTTCATCAAATGATGGCTACGCTGGATTTTGGTATAATATGGATAATTCAGCAAATCAAGGAAAAATTACAAGCGCTACAAAAGAGTTACTTTCTAAAAACCCTATAAATAATGTATTAGCAGCTGAAAAAACTTCAAAATTTCCTAAATAAATATAAATAAAAAATCCAAAATCTTAATTATATAAGATTTTGGATTTTTTTATTTTGCATAAAGTTCAGTATTTTTTATAAGAAATAACAAATTACAATAGAAAAAATTGAAGAAATGCAAATACAAAAACCTAATGGAATTTTATTTTTTTCCTTTCTTTCTCTACATATTCTTTTATACACCAAATAAATAAAAAATGCAATAGTAAAACTAAAAATTCCTAAAAAAATTTTTTTGAAGTCACCTATATAAGAGAGCTCAAACACTACAAGCATAAGGATTTGAAGCCAATAATAATTTTTATTAAATTTCTTTATAAAAATAGTATCTAAACAAAATAAAACAAAAATAATTAATAAATATATCATATATTTATATAAGTTCAGATTTTGAAAACTATGTAAATATAACATATAAATAGAATTAGTAATAATTCCAAACAGTAAAACTCTTTTATCAATTTTTAAATATTCTTTATCAATTCCTAAAATAATAGCATTTGTAATATAGAAAAAAATAAATCCAATATAATTTGCAACAGATTCAATCGTAAAAAATGGAAAATTTAGTTTAAAAACAAAATATGCGCAAACAAAGATTATTCCAGATAAAACCTCTAAAAGGAGATATCTAATTCTAACAGGATTTCCGCAATATCTACATTTTCCTTTTAAAGATATGTAACTAAATATAGGAATTAAATCTTTAAATTCCAGTCTATGATTACAATTAGGGCAAAAACTTCTACTGTGAGTAATATCTAAATTTAAAGGGATTCTATAAACTGCTAATGTAAAAAAACTTCCAAAAACAGACCCCATAATAAACAATAAAAAAATAAAGAAAATTTCCATTGCTATCATAAAATAAACACCTTTTTAAATAAAATTGGTACAAAAAAATATGTACATTCATATTTTATATATTTTTTTTGTTATTGTCAATTTAAAATTATTATTTATTTTTATATTTAAAATAGCTTTAAATAAAGAATATCTAAAGCTAAAAAACAAAACACAGAAATGTAATTATATACGTTTCTGTGTTTTAATTTGTCTCAATATTAAAATATATAGTTCAACTATTACTTAATTGTATCAGAATTTAATGCTTCAGCATATTTTAAATCAAGAGTAAATTTTTTTGATTCATCAACTGTAACTTTAACAGCTAAAAAGTCAGTACTTCCATCCTTTATGATATGACATGGAGATTCACCAAATGAACCTGTAAGAGAGTATCCTTGAGCTTTAAGTGCATTGCCAATAGCAGTAGGAGTTAAATCACCAGTAGTAATAGCATTTGCACCAGCAACTCCGTTAGTAACCATATTTTCAAGATAAGCGCTTTGGCATTCATCTATAGCCATCTCAAAAGCCTCTTTAAATTGAGCAATTTTAGTCTTATCACTAGCAGAAGTAGCCCTACCTAAAATACCGATTTTCACCAACGACCAAAGAAATAGAAACGCCAGCTAAGATAAGTAAAACGATGATAGTAATAACTAAAGCGACAAGAGTAATAGCATTTTTTTGTTTAAACATAATAAAAAACCTCCTTAAATAATAAAAATAAAAATAAAAAATAAAATTTTAAAACCGTTATTTAGAGTGAGAAGAGTTAAAGAAAGTACCGGTCAGATACTGGCGTTGAA
>CANQOG010000069.1 GCA_947625415.1 uncultured Clostridia bacterium | reverse complement strand
TTAGACAAATAAAGTTAAGACATTTTTATTTACGAATAAATTAAAAATTTGAGACATTTTCATTTACGAGTCACAAAGTTACCTAAAAAATTCCAAGCTAGCATTGAAATAAACTTCTTCTTATGGTATAATACTTACATTAATTTAGAATAAAGGGTGGAAGAGATGAAGAAAATAGAATTGTTAGCACCTGCTCGGTTCTTTTGAAAAAGCTAAAATTGCTTTTATGTATGGAGCTGACGCTGTTTATATTGGAACACCAAAGCTTTCACTTCGTTCAAGAAGCGAAGCAAGTGATTCTGATATTGCTAAAACTATTGAATATGCTCATAAAAAACGGCAAACGTGTGCATGCAGCAATTAATATTTATGCCGAAGATGAGACATATAATGAAATAATTGAGCAAGCCAAGATTTTAGATGAACTTGGTGTTGATGGAATAATTATGTCAGATGGAGGAGTAATTGATAGTGTAAAAGAAGCTGCTCCACATACAGATATTCATATTTCAACACAAGCTAATACTGTAAGCTATCATTCTGCAAATTTTTGGTATAAGAATGGAGCTAAACGTGTGATTCTTGGAAGAGAAATGAATAAAGAACAAATAAAAACTTTAATAAAAAATAAAGCTAAAGATTTGGAAGTAGAAATATTTTGTCATGGTGCAATTTGTTTTGCATATTCTGGAAGATGTTTCTTAAGTGAATTTTTAGCTGGAAGAAATGGAAATCTTGGGGATTGTGCTCAAAGTTGTAGATGGGCTTATAATGTTTATGTAGAAGAAACAAATAATCCAGGAAACCTTATGCCAGTTGAAACAGACGAAAAAGGTACATATATTTTTTCATCTAAAGATTTATGTTTGATTAAAGAAATTCCTGAAATTATTGAAATGGGAGTTGATAGTGTAAAGATTGAAGGGCGTTTAAAAACAGAGTATTATTTAGCGAGTGTTGTAAATGCTTATAGAAATGCTATTGACGATTATTATAAAAATCCCAAAAATTATGATTATACAAAATATATGAAAGAATTGGAAAAAACCAAAACACGTGGTTTAACTACGTTTTTCTTTAATGACAAGAATAATAAGGATTTTCAGGACTATGGTGGACATCAATATAACAATGATTATGAGTTTGGTGGAAAAATTATAGAAGAAAAAGATAACAAGATTCTTATAGAAATTAGGAACAAATTGAATGTAGGAGATGAGCTAGAACTTATCGTTCCAGGAAAAATAGAGCCTGTAAAGTTTAAAATTGAAAAGTTATGGAATGATGAAACTTTAGAAGAAATCTCTACTGTAAATCCAGGAAAATCAGAGCAAAAGGTTATTTTAAATAAACCTGAAATTGATTTTAAAATAGATAAAGACTGGATACTAAGAAGAAAAAAATAAAGGGGAATATAATTATGAATGAAAATAATGAAAATCAAGAAACAGAATTAACTCAAGAAGATATAAATAAGCTTATGCAAGTAAGGCTTGACAAATTAAAAGAACTTCAAGAGGCTGGACAAGATCCTTATGAAGTTACTGAATATGATAGAACAAATACTGCTAGAGAAATTAAGTCAAATTATGAAAGCTTTGAAAATAAAGATGTTTCAGTTGCAGGAAGAATTATTGCTAAAAGAATTATGGGAAAAGCATCTTTTTGTACGATACAAGATAGTGATGAAAAAATTCAAAGTTATGTTAGTATAAATGATTTAGGTGAAGAGGAATATAAAGCTTTTAAGACTTGGGATATTGGAGATATAATTGGAATTAAGGGATTTGTTTTTAAGACAAAAACAGAAGAGATTTCAGTTCACGCTAAAAGTGTTAAGTTGCTTTCAAAATCATTAAGACCACTTCCAGAAAAGTTCCATGGCTTAAAAGATGTTGATTTAAGATATAGACAAAGATATTTGGATTTAATTATGAATCCAGAAGTTAAGGAAAATTTTAAAACTAGAACTGCAATTATTAAAGAAATTAGAAATATTTTAGATGAAAAAGGTTATTTAGAGGTTGAAACTCCAATTTTAAATACTATTTCAGGTGGTGCTACAGCTAGACCATTTATAACTCATCATAATACACTTGATTTAGATATGTATTTAAGAATTGCTACAGAGCTTAATTTGAAAAGACTTATTGTTGGTGGCTTTGACAAGGTTTACGAGATAGGAAGAATTTTTAGAAATGAAGGAATGGATATTCGCCATAATCCTGAATTTACTTCTATTGAATTTTATAGTGCTTATGAAAATTATCATGATATGATGGATATTACTGAAGAAATTTTTTCAAGAGTTGCTATGAAGGTTAAAGGAAGCTATAAATTTTCTTATCAAGGTCAAGAGTTAGATTTAACTCCACGGTGGATGGAAAAAAATTACTATGATAGATAGTGTTAAAGAAGCTTGTGGAATAGATTTTAATAATATTCAAACAGATGAAGAGGCTATAAAAATTGCTAAAGAAAATCATATTGAAATTCCAGCTGGAAAAGAAACTAGAGGAAATATTATAGCTTTATTTTTTGATGAATATGTTGAAAAGACTTTAATTCAACCTACTTTTATATATGACTATCCAATTGAAGTTTCACCACTAGCTAAAAAATGTAAAAATGATTCAAGATTAACTCAAAGATTTGAATTCTTTATTTGTGGTCGTGAATATGGAAACGCTTTTTCTGAATTAAATGACCCAATCGATCAATACGAAAGATTTAAGAAAGAAGTAGAAGCAAAGGCAAAAGGTGATGATGAAGCTGGAATGATGGATGATGACTTTATTAATGCGCTTCAATATGGAATGCCTCCAACAGGTGGAGAAGGAATTGGAATTGATAGAATGGTAATGTTATTTACAGATGCTCCATCAATTAGAGATGTATTATTCTTCCCAACTATGAAACCATTGAATTAGAACATTTGAAAAAAACTAATAAATCTTAATGAATTTTAATAAGTCTGAAAGTCACTTAATACAATACTTACAGCAATTATTGTTGAAGACATGAAAAGATAAAAAATTTAATAGATTTCAATAAATTTTATCTGGTAGCATTAAAATAGCATTAAAAAATTTGATAAGTTTTAAAGGATTTTAATGAGATAAAAAAGAAAATAGCAGTATAAAAATACATATACTAAAAAAGTCAGTCGAAAGATTGGCTTTTTTTAGTGGAAAAAATTTAAGGAGGGAAAGTATTTGAAACAAGATGAGGCAATAGAATATTTAGAAAAGTTGGATGTAGGAATGTTCCTTACAGTAAATATTCCAATATT
>CANQOG010000068.1 GCA_947625415.1 uncultured Clostridia bacterium | reverse complement strand
TAAATGAACTTTCTATTTCTTTTCCTTCTCTTGATTTTAAATAACTATCTATTGTTTCATTTGTATCCATATCTGATTCATAACCTGCTATCATTATTTCTAGCTCTTCTCTTCTTTTTGTTTCTTCTGACAATTCTTTTGAATCTAATGCTTTACTTATTATCCCATTCTCTCCAATTATTGCATTTAGTGAGACTCCAGCTAAAATAAGTAAGACAATGACCGTGACTTTATTATTTTATTACTAATTAAAATACTTTATAATGTAATAAAGAATTAGAAGTAATATTTGTTATAAATAAAAAAATAAAGTAAGCACGTTTTGTACTTACCTTATTTAAAAAATCTAAAAATTTATTTCATGGATCTGTTTAAAATTTCATATCTTACAAACATCACAATTCCTACAATAGTTATTACAAATATTAAAATTATTAACATTGTTTTACCAGCTTTTGGTAAATTTGTTGATGAAACTGTTCCATCTTTAGGAGTTGATGTTTGTCCACCTTGATTATTTTGTGTAGTTCCTGAACCACCATTATTATTGTTATTGTTATTATTGCTTGGTGCATTATTGTCACTTGGCTTATTTTGAGTTCCACTATTATCTTTCTTTACGTTATCAACATAAGTGTCTATATTAGCATTACCAGTATCAAAATTCATTGATTTTGAAATTTGAACACTTTGGCTTCCACCTTTAGTAACAGTTTCCTTTATATAAATATATATAGAATTTGCTTTAGAAATTTCACTAAAATTTGAAACATCTCTAAAATCGACTTTAAAACTCAATTTATTTTTATCTTTTTGTGTTTCTTTTATTTTTACCCAATCTGTTATATTTTTAAGAGCTGAATTTGATGAAATATAATAAGAATATTCATAAGAGTCATTTCCATCAGCTTTAGAAATTCCAGAAATTTCAACATCAACTAAAGTATAGTTTTTAGAAGCATCATTTGTATATTGATATGACTGAATATTTTTTACTACACAATAAGCATTTGACATATTACTATTTTTAGGAGCATTATCCTCTGGATTTTTATTATCAGGCTTTTTATCTTCATTTGAATCTTTATCATCATCAGAATCTTTTGTAGGATCTTTTGTTGCAACTTTTGGATTAACCTTAATTTCTTGATTTACGCTTTTATCCATATATTCAATAGTTACATATTTTTGATTTACTTTTAAATTTGTTCCATCTTTAATACTATAATCTGAATCTGATAGCTCTTTTTCAGTATCATTGTTAAAATAAGCTTTAACAACCATTCCAGATTTATCAAAATTTTCTCCTTCTATATATTCTGTTTTTGTAGGAGGAGTTTCAATTTCTATTTTATTTAAAGAATCATCTTCAACTTCTATTGTAGTAAATGCTTTTATACTACTATCACTATTTATAAGAGATGGACTTTCTTCTTTAAGTTTTCCTAAGTCTATCCATTCGCAGTTACTTAAATCAGTTTCTGTAGCAACATAGCATCTTTCCTTTTCAATTTTAGCATTACTAAAAGCATCAAGACCATCAATTACTCCTTCAACTAATATTCCAAGAGTTTCTCTTGTTCCAGTTATTTCAACTGCAACTGTATATTGTTCTCCAGTAATCTCTATTGGTGAGGCAAACTCTAATGTATGATATCCAGCTGAAATTTCTTCTGATTCCCCAGATTTCAACTCAACAAGTTTTAACTTTGATTCAGTTTTTTCATCACCATCAGGATTTACAAAAACTCTACAAGTATAAGTTTCTGGAGCCATTATAGAAACTTCTGTCAAATATTCTCTCTCATCTGATTGCTTATCAAAAACATTACATAAGATAGTACTGTTGCCTTCATAATTAATTTGTACTGCCGGATATAATTCATTATATTGATAAATATAATCATAATTAACATTATCAGAACTATTTTTTATTCCATACAATGTTGTACCAACATTACAATCTTCATAAGAAACATACATTAATCCATGGTCACCTATTGGTAATAAAACTTTGTCACCTTCGATTTTATATCCAGCTGAAACTATAAATTCATCTGGTATTTTCTCTGGACTATCCCATCCACGACTATTACATTGAGTTGTATATGTATTATACACTTCTAATTTAAATTCATATAAATCATATTCTAAATTTTCGCCCCAAGAATTTCTAACTATCCATGCACCATTTGAACTTGGTCTAGCATTTTCAGGAAATTTATTTCTATCAAAATTATCATCCCATCCAATTAATGAAACCGCATGGTCTGTTTTATGTAATATAGAATTGTTACAATATTTAGTTGCAGTATTATTATCATAGCAACTATCTAAAATTGAATTAGCTAAACCTCCATGAATTGTAGCAAATACTGAACCATAATTTTGTATATGTTGCTTTATTTCATTCATTGTTTCAGTTTTTTCTTCTCCAGTTTGATTATTATAATTGTCAAAATATACTGTATCATAAACTTGTGAAATAACTTTTTTATTTTGAATTTCGCTTATATCTATAATATCACTAGAATTTTCAAATGGCATATCTTCTTCAGCAATTGCACCTTGTCCATTAGTTAGATAATTTTCTATCATATACCACTGACCACCATCACCAGGAAGTCTATTAATTCCAAACATATTAGTTGCTCCATTTAAAAATCCTCTTGTTGAACTATAATTTGCATGTCTTTCTGAAAAATCATAAATTTTATTTGTAATTCCATTTTTATAATCATTTAAAGCTAAATTTGTTTCAAGTGAAGACAATCCAGCAAAAGCCCAGCAAGTAGTAGTATCATATTGATTTCTAATTGCAAGGTTATTAGGAATTTTTTCACTTAAACTGAATTTTGAATTTACGCTTGCACCTACAAGTGTAGCTTTATAAATTGGATTTTCTGGTGAAAATGGTGTATTTAAGTCATCATAAATCTTAGGATAAAATGTAACATTTTTTTCATCTTGTGAAAGACTTACCCAATTTTCAAAGCCTTCTGAATATTCTACTTTTTTAATATAATCATTAACATCTATTTCTTGCCTTGCAGCATATACATACTGGTTTGTTAATAAAATTAAGGCAATTATTGAGCTTACGTAAATAAATACTTGCTTTAGTTTCTTCATGCTTTCCTCCAACAAATAAAATTTTACACTATTAATATTTTACACTATTAATTATATATTAAACAGAATATTTTTCAAGTGTTTTTTATTCCAATTTTCGATAAATTTTTTCCAACATCTAATAAAATTACAAGAAATCGCATTAATAATTTATCTAAATTAAAAAATTAAAAAAATACTAGACACAAAATAAATTTTATGCTAAAATAGTTCCTGTAATTAAATATGCTGATGTGGCGAAATTGGTATACGCACAGCACTCAAAATGCTGCGGGAAACCATGTGGGTTCGAGTCCC
>CANQOG010000067.1 GCA_947625415.1 uncultured Clostridia bacterium | reverse complement strand
TGTAAAAATATTCTATCAAATCGGTATCTCTTATTCAATTTTTTTCTTAAATTTCCCTACTAAAAGTTTATACTAACGGGATATTTTTGTTATCAAAGCAACAAATTATAATTTATCTATAATTTGTTGAACTTATTATATAAAACTAATCTGTTCATCTCATCTTTTTTTGTTTTCCAACTCTTTTGTTTTGCATCGTGGATTTCATCCATTTCTTTATTTCCGCCAATTAAAAATGGAGATGTAGAAGTAAGTTTTATTGATTTTACTTGTTTTCAAATTTTATAACTATATCTTCATTTCCTAAATTTTCCAAGTTTTCAATATGTCCTATTTTTGTATAACTATATGAACTATCAAATGAATTGTAAAATACTACTAAGCAATTATTTCCATATAACATTATATCTCCTTTTTCAATATGTTTTGGATTATAAGAATTGGTAGGAAATTTTTCATCTAAATAAATATATTTTTCATTTCCATTTAACTCACTCATCTTATATTCTTGAGGCAACATATTAATAAAATTTTGAGCTGTTTCATTTTCTTCTAATTTTGCATTATATGTTTTATTATCTATAACTACATTTATGTTAAAGTTCATTTTACTCTCACTTTCTATATCTTGTTTCAAATTAACAGCCTCTTCTGGTGGAGCATATTTTTCCCATCTAAATACTGTCTTTTTGGTTTCATCTGAAAAAACATAAGTATAAACAAAGATTCCTTTGTCTCTTTTATATGCTTTCCCATAATTACGGTTTTCTGTAATTTTCAAAATTGGACTATTATCAAAAAATTTTGCTTGAATTGTATCAGCTAATACAATAATCACTAAAATTACAAAAATTATTAAAAATA
This sequence comes from uncultured Clostridia bacterium, assembly GCA_947625415.1. Classification (GTDB taxonomy): domain Bacteria; phylum Bacillota; class Clostridia; order TANB77; family CAG-508; genus Scatovivens. The sequence goes on along the minus strand of CANQOG010000067.1, from coordinate 2,765 downwards.
CTTTTATAACTTTTCTCATAATTAATCTCCGTTTCAAAGTATATTTTCTATAATATAAATTGTTATTTATCGAAAATCATCATAATTTATAATAACTTCAATTTCATTTTTTATAAAAAGTTCAGCCAATATTATTTTAAATTCCAAACTTCATTAGCTTTATTAAATAAAATTTTTATATTATCTTTATGTTCATTTATAATTTCTTCATTTTCTGACTCTTTTGGATTTTGGTTTTCATCAATTTCTATCATATATTCATTATTTTCTTCATCATATAAAATTAAACCATATTCATAACCTTTTAATAAAGTAGGCCAAATAATTAAAGAATCTGAAAAATAATCATAATCTTCACTAGGCATACTAATTGCTAAATTGCCTGTAAAAGATAAATAATCTGGATATTTCACTGAATATGAAAAACCTTCATTGTCAGTTTTCAAATATTTAGGAACAAAAATAGAATAAGACGTATTTTTGTCCATGCCTTTGCTATAATTATTATATTTTATAACTCTCCAACTAAACCATACAATATTCATTAAAATAAATAATATTAATATAACTAAAATAGTTTTCAAAAATTTTTTCATATTGACCTCTCATAACTTTTGGCGAATAATTAATTATCCGACTAAAGTATAACAAAAAAGCAAGTAATTGTAAATAGACCTCTTGTAATTTATTATTTACCTACTGTTACATTTCCACAATCACAATTTATTTTTAATGTTATTTCTGAATTTCTATTATTTTGAAATATTTTCGTTTTTCCTAAATCAACCTCTGACTCTATATAAATATCATCAGTTTTATTTATATCTACATTGCCAAGCTCTGCTTTAATTGTAGAATCTTCCTCTATAGATATTGTATCAATTTCTATATCACCACAATCTGCTCTAATATCACATTTATTCAATACTTCTTTTATTTCTGTATCTCCTAAATCACATTTTACAGTTACATTTTTTACTTTTCCTAATTTGACATTTCCACAGTCGCAATCTATATCTACTGTAGCATTTTCTAAATCTAGCATTTCGCAATTTCCACAATCATTTTTTATTTTAATTGTTTTATTATATGTAGATGGAATATATACTACAATGTCTTTTGCTATAACTCCAAAATTTAAAAAAACAAATTTCTTGTTGTGAGTATTATCAATAGACAAACCATTTTGATTAAAATTAACATCTACATCAGTTTTATTTTCTCCATAAATAATTACTTGGATATTATCCTCTGTTGTTTCTCTAAAAATGACATCTCCTGTATCTTGTCTTATATCTATATTATTTATATCTTCTACGCTATATGTTTTATCAAAAATTATATTATTGCTTTTCTTTATACCAAAAAACAATGTTTTCTTTCCTGTTAAAACTATTACCAAAAACATTACTAAAAAGAATATTATGATAGAAAGTAAAATTATTAGAGCGATAATTATACCTTTATTCTTCATTTTCTTCATCCCCTTTTAACATAAATATAAGTTTAACAAGTTCTTCAACCATTCCAATAATAATAAATATTACCCAAGTAATATGCCAAGCCATTGTAGCAAAACTTACAATAAAATATATTACTGTTCCGATACCGCCAATAATATCACATATTTGATTAACAATTTTGTCTTGTTTTTCTTCTTGTTTTGTTTTTTCAAATTTTGGAATAGACATATAATGTTTTACAATTCTAGTTACTCCCCAACCAATCATTATTAAAAAAATACAACCAACTACAACAGGATTCCATTCCATTACAGCAATAGCAATTCCTGCATACGCAACAGCCACAATAAATATTAAAATAGAACTACAAACTACTTCAGCTGATTTTTGTTTTATTTGATTTTTAGTCATATTTTCATAATCATCTTTATTCTTTTTTTCTTTATTATTATAGTTATTTTCTTCTGTTCTTTCTTGTTTTTCTCCTTTTAATAATTCATCTGTAGAAATATCATATAATTCGCATAGTGGAAGTATCTTGTCAAAATCCGGTGTGCTTTGATTTGTTTCCCATTTTGATACTGTTTGTCTTGTTACATTTAATTTTTCTGCAACTTCATCTTGAGTCAAATTTTTTGTTTTTCTTAATTCAAATAATCTTTCTCCTAAACTCATTTTCTTTTCCTCCTTTATTCTACTTAAAATTATACTTCTTTTTTCAGTTGCATTCTATCAATTTGAGTTGGAACTTTGTCAACTGAACTTAACATTCTAGTATTTTCAATATGTTCAAAGGCTATTTTTTATTTTGTTACTTTGCTAAATAATTATAACAAAAAATAAGTGATTATACATTAACCACTTATTCAAAAAATTATTATTTATTTAACTCATACAAATTTCATTTATCTCTTAATCTATTACTTTGATATTACTTTTTATCATTCCCATCCAGCAAGAATATGGAATATTACCACTTTCATTTGGCGTAAATTCTACTATGTTTTCTCCTTGGTTAAGTTTTATAGTAATATTATATTTAGGAATTATTATTTCATTATTGCATCCATTTAATTTACCTTCTGGAACTATAATATGCCATTTTACAGGAACATCTTTTTTTACAGTTATATTTTCATAACTACCATAGTCAACATAGGTCGTTATTTCTTGATAATCTCCAACTATTTCTGCCATATTTTCATAACTATCATTTGCAACATTTATACTAATTCCAGACATTGCTAGTCCATTTCCAAGCATAGAAATTCCTAAAACAAATATTATAATACTTGATATTTT
>CANQOG010000066.1 GCA_947625415.1 uncultured Clostridia bacterium | reverse complement strand
CCATTTTAAGAGATATTATATAACAATAAATGATAACATATATAAAACAGTTAAAAAGACTCTGACTCCGACATTTCGTTAGTTCGAATCTAACCACCCGAGCCATTTTTTTTTATTTCAAGCATTTTTTTACTTATTTTTATTCTCCCATATCTTAGGTATAAGTTTTCTACAGAATTTTTTTCTAAATATTTTCTAAATAATTGAATATAAGTATATATATTGTGAAATACTATTGACATGATGTATCAAATGTAATACAATAGTTATATAATATATATGGAGGTGTTAAAAATGAATAAAACATGTATGATACACATAAGAGTAAATCCAGAGATAAAAAAAGAAGCTGAAGAAATACTTGAAAATTTGGGAATGACTACAACTGAAGCAGTAAATATTTATTTAAAACAAATTATTTTAAATTGTGGGTTACCTTTTAAGGTTAGAACTCCAAAATTTAGTGATGAAATGTTAGAAAGTATTGCAGAAGCCGAAGAGATAATAAAACATCCAGAAAATTATAAAAGTTATAAAAATCTAGCTGAAATAATGGAGGACTTAGATAATGAATAAACAATTTGATATAAAATTGACAACAAGATTTAAAAAACAATTAAAAGTACTCAGGCAACAACCTAATTTTAATTATGACGAATTAGACAAAGTTATCAATATGTTATCAAATAATGAACTATTACCAGAAAAATATCAAAATCATTTATTAAACCCTAAAAGTAAAGGTATATGGGAATGTCATATACAAAATGATGTATTACTAGAATATAAGAAGAATGAAACAGAATTAATTTTACTTTTACTTGGAATTGGATCACATTCAAACTTATTTAAGTGATAAAAATTTGGAATATTCAAGTACATAATAAAAATAAACAATAAAAAAAGTAGAGTTCACTCCTCTACTCTTTTTTATTCTTTCCTTATTCTAAAATCTATTTATTAATGACATATAAATATTTTGAACATTGCTCATTATCCAAATATACATCATATACATTCCCATCATCAATAGTATGAGTAGTAAGTGCTTCTGTTGGAATTTTATAAGTAATTAAATCTTCATTATAAATATACAAATACAAATCACTTATTGAATACTCTTCTTTATACTTTTCTATATTTTTAGATATTTTCCCTAAATCATTGTTATTTAACTCACCATCAACTTTAGCATATATACATAAATCAAAATCTTCAAGGTATTCATATAAATTTTCCATAAAGACATTTATAGTATCTTCATCGTATCTATTTGTATCTTTTTCAAGATACATTCCTATATTTTTATCTACATAATAGTCCCCTGTATCAATTGAAAATAGTTCCTGAGAATGGCAGTAAAATTCTACATGCTGAACATCTATACCTAATTTTTGTGATAATTTTTGACATATAAGTGAATATAAGTTCAATAATTCATAATCATCTGAATAAATGCCATTTTTATACACACACCTAATTTCTTCTCTATTATCAGTATAAAATATACCAAATTCTGGCGTACTATAAAAATATCCACTATCAAAACCATCTTTATATTCTACTCTTTGCATGTGATAATATATACACTCAGATATATGTATATCGTATTTTTGTTCTAAATATGTTGTAGCATTTTTTATAAATGATTCTTTTTTATTATTATATTTTATATTAGCTATACAATCTTTTATTTTAAAACCTATTATAATTAAACATATTGCAATAATAATTACTTTTATTAATTTTAAGAAAAGCTTTAGAAATTTTTTTATCATACAAATCCTTCTTTTTTTATATATTATATTATGGATTTTATCTTAAAAATTACAAGATTCGCTTGTAGCTAGTAAAACACAATTTCATTATCTTTATTGATTGATTTTCTTATATATTTTCCTCATCATCTTTAAATTCTTTATATTTTTTCAAAGGCTTTACTTCTATTTTTCCAGGTTGACATTTAACATCTTGCTCTAATTTAATATCTACATCATAATTTTCTTTTAATTTTAAAATATTTTCTCTTTTATATCCAACAACATTATTAATATCTTGTGGATTAACTCTTATTTCAACTTCCTTTATATTAATATTTACATTTTTAATTTTATTAGCAATCATATCATAATAAATACTTGATTCAACAAGTTGTCTAAAAGCTTCGTGATAGGGTCCAGCTACAACTTCACTTCCCTCTTTTTCAGGACTACAAATTGTATCTGTAGTTTGAAGTCCAATTCTTATTACCTTTATTTTCTTACTATTGAAGAAATATGTAATTTCCTTACATCTCTCAACAGCTTTTTCCAAGTCTAAAGGCTCATAATTGCCATCTTTCATTTCTTTTTCAAGTTCAGTTCCTTTAATTACTAAAACTGGATAAATTCTAACAATTTTTGGTTTTAATTTTGACAAATCTTTAGCCGTCTGTAAATCATCTTTTTCGCTGCTATCTTGCATTCCTATCATCATTTGATGACCTAATGTAAATCTATATCTTCTAATTAGTTTTGATGCTTTTTTTATATCTTCAAAAGTATGTCCTCGTTTTGCTTTTTTTAAAATAAAATCATTTGAAGACTGACAACCAAGCTCAATTGTTTTAACTTTATATTTTTTAAGTCTTTTTAATGTTTTCTTATCTATATAATCTGGTCTAGTAGAAATTCTAATTCCATCAATTTTTTTCTCTTTTATATATTCATAGGCTGTTTTCAATAATTTTTCTTGAGTTTCGACATCAATTCCAGTAAAACTTCCACCAAAAAAAGCAACTTCTTTATAAATGTTCTTTTCTTTAAAGCTATTTAAATAATAATCTATTATATCTCTTACATCATCTTCTGTAACCTGTTTTTGCTCTCCACTAATTTTAGTTTGATTACAAAATGTACATTGATTTGGGCAACCTAAATGTGGAACAAATATAGGAATTATGTATTGCTTTTTCAAGTTTTAGTACCTCCTTACTTTCGTTTCATATTTTTTAAAGCAATTCTAGCAGCATCCATTTCAGCTAGTTTTTTACTCTTTCCTTTACCATAAGCAAGAAATCGCCCATTACATTTTAACTTAGCTACAAACTCTTTATTATGATCTGGTCCAGATTCTTTAACTATTGTATAAACAATATTAACATCACCATTTATTTGTAACCTTTCTTGTAATGCTGATTTGTAATCTCTATCACCAACGTGAATACTAGCATTTTTCAGCATACCTTCAAAATTATTTATTATAAATTTTATAGCAGGCTCTAACCCGCCATCTAAATAAATTCCAGCTATGACAGCTTCTACACTATCAGCTAAAATTGCTTTTTTTTCATGATGATTTGAAATTTCACTTTTTCCTAAAAGTAAGAAATCACTAAAATCATTTTTCTTTGCAACTTCATATAAACTATCTTCACAAACTGTTGCTGACCTAACTTTAGTCATTTCTCCTTCAGCTAAATTATCATAATTTCTAAATAATATATCACTAATTATAAATTCTAAAATACTATCCCCTAGATACTCGAGTCTTTCATTGCTTTTTGTATCATATTCATAAGCGTAAGACGTATGTGTTAATGCATTTTCTAAAAGAGATTTATTTCTAAAATTATATCCTATTTTTTCTTCAAATTTTGCTAAATTAATTTCCATGTTTATGCTCCTTAAGCCATTTTTCCGTAAATATATCTATATTATATACTATTTAGCAAATTTTTCAAGCCTTTTTATCTATTTGTTATCTTTTTGATAAAAAGTATGAATATTTTTGTTAGTATAAACTTTTAGTAGGGAAATTTTAGAAAAAAATTGAATAAGAGATACCGATTTGATAGAATATTTTTA
>CANQOG010000065.1 GCA_947625415.1 uncultured Clostridia bacterium | reverse complement strand
ATACTTACAACATAAATTTTAAATTAAGACATTTTCCTAAATGATTTATTAAGACATTATCATAAATGAATCATAAAGAGTATGTTTATTAGAACAGGCTCTTTTATATTTTTTAATATAATGGTATAATAAATATTATGAGTTTATTAAAAGGATTGATAAAATGAGAAAAAAGAGAAAGTTATTTTGTGAATATGGACCACTTGCCTATAAAATATCTTTATATAAAGAAGCTCTAAAAAAAGATTTAATGGATTTTAAAAATAAGAAAAAATTTGCAAAACATATCAGCAAAGATAATTTAGAATATATTTGGAAAGGCGATACAAAAGTCTTACTTAGAAAACTACCTGGTATAGATATGCAATTGCAAAAAAATAAAGTTGTAAATTTACGATTAGCTAGTAAAAAAATTGATGGAATTATAGTAAATCCAGGTGAAGAATTTTCTTTTTGGAATTTGGTAGGAAATGCTACAAAAAGAAAAGGCTATTTGGAAGGCTTAGTTATTAGCAATAGCAAAATGAAAACAGGTATTGGTGGTGGACTATGTCAAATGGCTAACATGATTCATTGGCTTGTATTACATACACCCCTTAAAGTTACAGAATTACATCACCATTCAGATGCATTGTTTCCAGATGTAAAAAGGAGAGTACCTTTTGGAACAGGAACATCAATTAGTTACAAAGCATTAGATTATAGATTTAAAAATACAACTGAAAATCCAATTCAAATAAGAGTATGGTTAGATGATACATTTCTTTATGGAGAAATAAGAAGTACAGTTCCACTAAATGTAAAATATAAAATTGTTGAGGAAGACAACCATTATGCAAAAGACAAAGATGGAATTTTTTATAGAAATAGTAAAGTATATAGAATAATAAATGACAAAACAACAAAGCAAGAAATTAAAAAAGAATTAATTTTAAATAATCATTCAAAAGTTATGTATGACTATAACTTAATACCAAAAGAACAAATTAAGGAGTAAATATGTTTTTAAATGATATACTACAAATTTTAAAAGAAAAATCCAATAATAAAGCATATACTGTAAATAATGAAAGCTATTCCTATAAACAATTATATAAATATGTATGCAATATATATCATTTTTTATTAAAAGAAAATATAAATAAAAAACCAATTATTGTTTATGGAAATAAAGAAATATATATGAAAGCCACATTTATTGCCTGTTCTCTAGCCGGGATGACATATATTCCAATAGATGAAAGTACACCTAAAGAAAGAGTAAATGAAATAATAAAACAAGTAAATCCAGACTTAAGTATAGGAATAAATGTCTCAAAAGAAAAAATTAATGAAATAATGAATAATGAAAATTTAATAGAAATAAATGATATATATTTAAAATCAAATGATATTTACTATATTATTTTTACGTCGGGAAGTACAGGCATACCTAAAGGTGTAAAAGTAACCTATAAAAATTTAGACTCTTGTATAAGATGGCTAAAAAATATAGTCACAATAAATAAAGGTGTTATAGTAAATCAAGCAAATTTTTCTTTCGATTTATCTGTTGCAGATTTGTATTTAAGTCTAATAACCCAAAGTGAACATTTCATTATAAACAATGATACTATATTAGATTTTAACAAAATTTTTGAACAATTAAGACAAAGTAATGCAAACCTTATCGTGTCTACTCCATCATTTATAGATTTATTACTTATAGATAAATCATTTGATTCTAAATTAATGCCAAATTTAAAAACAATTTTATTTTGTGGAGAAAAATTATTAAAATCTACAGTAAACAAACTTTATTCAAGATTCGATAATATACAACTAATAAATTGCTATGGACCTACAGAATGTACCTTTGCAGTTACAAATTATTACTTAAATAAAAACATAAACTATAATGAAAACGAAATACCAGTAGGTATCCCAAAGCCAGATGTAAAAATATATATATTAGATAAAAATAATAATCCAGTTGCTGATGAGCATATTGGAGAAATATTAATTACAGGAGAAAGCGTTGCAGATGGATATTTAGGAAATATTCAAAATAACTCTTTTATTCAATATAATGGAAAAAAAGCTTATTTAACTGGAGATTTAGGATATATCAAAAATGGTAATTTATACTATATAGCAAGAAAAGATAAACAAATAAAATATAAAGGATATAGAATAGAATTAACTGATATTGAAAACAACCTACAAGCTTTAGAATATATTGATAAAGCTGTAGTCATTGCTAAAACTAATAAGGAAAATAAAGTGTTAAATATAATTGCTTTTGTAATTTTAAAAGAAAATATTATAAAAAATGAATTAGATATTATAAAAGACTTGCAAAAGAAAATTCCAAAGTATATGTGTCCTAAAATTAAAATTATAAATAGTTTTCCACTAAACAAAAATGGAAAATGTGATGAAAAAAAACTTTTGGAGGAATTTTAAATGGAAGAAAAAATTATTGAAATTATTGAAGATTTAACTGGTTTTAAAGAACTAAAAGAAAATAAAGATATAGATTTACTTGAAAATGAAATACTTGATTCCTTGGCATTTTTAGAATTGATTACTGCCTTAGAAGAAGAATTTGATGTAGAAATTCAACCTACACAAGTTAATCCTAATACATGGCGAAGTGTTAAAAAAATTACAGAATTAATAGAAAATATTAAATAAAATAATGTATATATTTATAGCTCATCAGCTATCCTTATGATTGATATAAAAATCAATTTATTGAAATTGTAATTATATTATATTATTTTCTTTATCATATTGATAAAGTATTTGAATGTATTTGTAACAATTATTAAGATTATAAATGATAAATGGAATATAAAATAAAAAAGTATACCAAATGTTCCTCCTCCAAGTCCCATAAATCCAGAAGATACTTCCCAAATATGTAATTTTTCTAAGATATTTATTAATGCTATTTGTATAATAAAACATATTATATATATAAAAATTACTTTTTTATCAATATATTTTCTTCTATATCTAATCAAATAAAATATAAATAAACATATTAAAATTACTAAACAGCATGCTAATAACATGTCAGCATAATCATTTATACTAAAAATTAATAATAAAAACAATATCATATTACAAATTATTGTTATTATTTTTTCCATATACAATCCTTCCTTACAACTTATTCGTCTAATAAATATATCATAAAAATAATTTTTTAACAATAAAAAATAATAGTTTTAAAAATAAATTTTATATACATATTACTAAATTATAAAATATAAGTAATTTTAAAAAATATTTTTGGAAAATTTATTTTACGTTTTTGTGTGATTATTTTTTATTATCTATTATCTTTCAAGGTCATCATTTTCCTTAATAATAGATTTTGCTAATTTTTTAATTGCTTGTTCTACATTTTCCTCAGTAAGACCTACTTGACGATTGGTCTTTACTAAAAAAGGTAGCAAATCACCCATGTCAGAATCATCATCTAATATAATAAAATTTGTAGTAAAACTAGATTCAAAATTAGATAAAAAATCTTTAATTTCATCTTTTCTACTAGAATCTAAAAAAGGAGTATAACCAATTACTAATTTGTCTAGGTCATATTTTTTTAATTCTTGTAGCAGTTTATTTCTTCCTTTTTGAGAAAGTCTCCAAGTAGAAGAAATTACTAGACTGGAGTTTGTTTCTATTACTAATTTTTTTAAATTTGCTAAACAGTTAGCGTCAAAAGGATACGAATATCCAGAGTGTGGTTTATGTGTCTCATTATATTCCCTAATTAAATTGTTAACTGAATTTATAACTCCATCTACATCTAAAAATATAATATTCATAATACTTTTACCTCTATAAAAATATTATAACATATATTTAATCAAATTTACACTTTTTTTAATTTAAACTTGCCTCGTAACATAGAAATTTGACTTATGTCAAAATTTCTAACCCCCTATGAGTTTTGACCAATGGTACAAAACTCATGAAGATGACGTAGTACATATTGAAAATAAAATAAAAAAAAATACCATTCTGAAAAAGAATAGTATTTTTTTTATCAGTTCTATTAGTTCGAACAGATACATTGTTGGTGCTGATGGTGGGACTCGAACCCACATGGTTTCCCGCAGCATTTTGAGTGCTGTGCGTATACCAATTTCGCCACATCAGCATATTTA
>CANQOG010000064.1 GCA_947625415.1 uncultured Clostridia bacterium | reverse complement strand
ATATATTCTTTAATCTCTTTTTTATGTGTGAAAATCTTTGTGAAATTACGCAAATAAAGTATTTCGAATTTTTTATAGAAGAAAAATAGAAAATTGTAATGAAATTGTAAATAAAACTTAAAAAAAGAACAGAAAAAGAGAAGGAAAGGACTGTCCCTAAAGGAAAAACAAAAGAAATATGTAATATTTGGTCGAATTGGAAAAAACTTATATTGATTAAGAAAAATAAAATTAGTATTATAATATTAGGATAAGTATCAATATAAGGAGGAGCAAATGGGGAAAGAAAAGCTTAATTCTAAATGCAATACCAAAAAAGTAATTACATATATTGCGGTTTTATTAATTGTAGTTCTTGGGATAATTAGTTTCATGAAAATTATATCAAGTTCTAGTTTTGGTGCTGATAATCAAAAAATAAAGTTGGAATCAAAGCTTCAGAAGTATGTAAACTTTAAAATATCAGATCAAGATAAAGGAACACTTGTACAATACAATGTAAAAACAGCATTAGAAGACCAAGAGCAACAGTATATACCTATAAAACAAACTCAAATGAAACTTGAATTTAGTCAAATTCAGGGTAATTTTCCTTATGCTGTAAAAGTTGTTGCTAAGAGTACTGAAGTAACAAATGGAAAGACAGAAAACATAGCAGAAGATTATGAATATAACAAAGAAACAGGAACACTGATTATAAGAGCAAATAATCAAGATGAAAATAACCAATTGATTAATACAGAACAACCAAATAAAAATGCAAAAGATGAATATATGGTAATTTCTTATTATGATACTTATACAGATCAATTAGAAGAAAGAGAATTAAATTTAAAAGCGGAAGTTATAGCCGTTTTAAATCAAGAAAATACACTAATAAGCTATAATGAAGAATTTAAAGATCAAGTAAAAGAAAATATAGGAGAATTAACTTCTGTAGAATATAATACAGAAGATATATCAAATGGATATATAAAATCTAATATAATCAATGGAACAGAATATAATACACAATATAGAGAAAGAAAAAATATAGTAATAAGTAAAAAAGAAGCACAAAATAGTATTGAATTACTAGAAAATAATACATTTATAAATGCATATCAAGATAAAAATGGACAAGAGATAACAACAGATTTAGGAAATAACAATCAATTAGTATATAAAAGTACAAAAATAAAAAAAGATAATATAATAAAAATTCTAGGAGAAGAAGGTAAGCTAGAAATTTTAGATAATAATAGAAACATATTAGCAACGATTGATAAAAACACGCAATTTGAAGAAGATGGAACGATAACAATAAACTATCCAAATGATATAAATTCTATATTAATAGTAGCAAGTAATATCAATAATGAAGGAACATTACAAATCGATAATACTAAAGAAATAAGAAGTACTATGAAAAGTGCTTTAAATACTAAAGTAAAAACAACAGCAAAAATTACAGGGATAAACGAAGAAAAACAGATAAATGAAACGACACAAGAAGAGACAACTACAAGAAATGTAGTATTTGAAAACCAAAGAGATAATATTATCGATATAAAGGATGCTAAAACAAACATAGACTTTAATATTAATAGCACAAATTGGACAAATAGAGAACAAAATGAAATAACTTTTGATATTTGTATAAATACTAATACAGCTAAAGATAATATGTTAAAAAATCCAACCTTTAAAATTAATTTACCTAGTGAAGTAGAAAAAGTTATATTAGCAGATTCGACAGTTGTTTATGCAAATGAGTTACAATTAGTAGAACCTTATATAGAAACAAACACAGATGGTACATTTAGCATAGTTACAAAACTATTAGGAAATCAAACTCAATATAATAATAATGAATTAGGCTTAACAACAAAGATACAAATACCTGCTACAATAATTTTAAAGAAAGATATTGAAAGTGTAACAACAAGTACTAATTTAATATATACTAATCAATATAGTTTAGATAAAGAAGAAGTAAATAGCAAAGATAAAGAAATACAAATAGAAAGTTATAAAGAAGAACAGGCTGTAAATGATAATGATTCAGGAATTCCTAATATTTCAACTATTATGACACAAGCAAATATACAAGCAAATATAGATAATTTGGAAACAACTGTAGTACCAGTAAAAGGTGATATGACTTTAAAAGATGAAGATGTTGTTTATGAAGGGGAATACATAAAATATAATATTCAAATAGTTAATACTTCAGATGAACAGATGGATAATGTAAAAGTATTAGCTACAATTCCGGAAGGAACAACATATGCAGAATTAAATGCAGATTATAATAATTATGCTGGAGAATATAAATATAATTTTGATGATACTGTACGAGAAAAAGAAATATCAATAGGAACATTAAAAGCTGGAGAAACTTATAATGGTTTCTATGAAATAAGAGTAAATGATTTAGAAGAAGATACAAATAAAGAAATTTTAACAAACATAAAAACATGTGTAGGAGATGTTGAAGCTAACAGTTATGAACTAAAAAATACAGTAGAAAAAGCAGATGCAAAAATTTTCTTAGGAGGTTTTCTAGATAACTCTGAAGATAAATGGGATTATTCTTTAAAAGTAGAAAGCACAGAAGATAAAGAAGTACCAATAAAGATAGTATTTCCAAAAGAATTTAAAATAGACTTTAGAATAGAAGCTGGTGGTTCAGATAGAGAAATAACTCCAACAAAATTAGAAGCAAACGCAAACAATGAAATAGAAGATACAATAAAAACCAATACAGAATATTGGTATGAAGGCTTTGTAGATAATAGTAAAATAAGACAATCTTATGATGAAGGTCCAGTTACAATGATTGCGACAGCAACTGTAGATGTTAATAATACAACATATAGATCTAATGAAAATAGATTTGAATATGAATTTAGAAGTGTTTCTGTAACAATGACTTCAGAAAATGAAGGTGAAGAAGTAAATTGTGATGATGAAATAAATTATAATATAAAAATAAAAAATACAGGAAAAAGTAATTTAAATGATGATGACGTAGATATAATACCATTAGATGTAACAGATTATTTACCTGAAGAAGTTGATCCAGTTAGTATGGAATATGAATATTGGGAAGAAACAGAAAATGGTTGGGTAAAAAAGACTAAAACATCAGATATAGGCACAGAAGCAGAAGATCAAGAAGGAAATAAGCTTCCAAATGTAGAATTAAGGCTTAACATACCATACCAAGAAGAAATAAATATAAATATTAAAACAATAGCCGAAGAAGTATTTGAAAAAACAAAAATTGAAAACAATGCAACAGTTACAGGAGATAATATAAATACAAAGACATCAAATACAATTACACATACAATAGTTCCATATAAAAGTGAAGATGAGGAAATAGGAGAAAATCCAAATGATGAAGATAATCCAGGTGATGAAGAAGATCAACCAAATTCACCAGGCGAAGGAGATTCCTCAAGTGAACAGAAAGAAAAATATTCTATATCAGGTATAGCTTGGGTTGATGAAAATAAAGATGGACAAAGACAAGAAAATGAACAAAAATTAAGTGGTGTTGAAGCATTATTAATAAATGTAGAAAGCTCTAAAATTGAATCTAAAGGAATCAATACTGGTAATGATGGAACATATAAAATTAGTGACTTAAGTAAAGGTAAATATATAGTAGCATTTAAATACGATACACAAAATTATAATATTACTGAATACCAAAAATCAGGAGTTAGTAGTAGTCTAAATTCTGATGTTAATAAACAAGAAATAACATTAGAAGGAAAGAAACAAAGTGTAGGAGTAACAGATATTATATCTTTAGATGCTTCAGTTTCCAATATAGATATTGGTCTAACTAAAAACCAAATATGTGATTTAAAACTAGATAAGTATATAACAAAAGTATCTGTAGTTACAAGTAAAGGATCAAAAGAATATAACTATAATAATGAAAAACTTGCAAAAGTAGAATTACGAGCAAAAGAAATGAATGGAGCAACGGTTGCAATAGAATATAAAATTGTAATAACTAATGAAGGAGAAATGGATACAGTAGTAAACAAAGTAGTTGATTATTTACCAGACGGATTAAATTTCTCTTCAGAATTAAATCAAAATTGGAGTGTACAAAAAGGTAAACAATTAATAAATACAAGTCTTACAAATAGAAAAATTGCTGCAGGAGAACAGGTGGAAATAACATTAATATTAACAAAAAAAATGAGTGAAAATACTACAGGACAATTTACTAATATAGCAGAAATAGAAAGTATATCAAATGAATTAAATGTACAAGACCAAGACTCTACTCCTGGAAATAATATAAAAGGAGAAGATGATTACTCTGAAGCAGATATAATTATATCTGTAAGCACAGG
>CANQOG010000063.1 GCA_947625415.1 uncultured Clostridia bacterium | reverse complement strand
GCAGACCAATTTAGTGGATTTGCAGGAGTAACAGGAATATTAAAAATTCCAGCGAGAATGACAGAGATAGGAGAAAGGGCATTTTATGGATGTAGTAAGATAGAAGGAATAGAATTTGAAGAAGGAAGTTTACTTACAAAAATAGGAAGTTATGCGTTTAGTGAATGTTCGGGTGCTGAAGGAACTTTAACAATTCCTGAAAATGTCATTTCAATTGGTGATTATGCTTTTTTTCATTGTTATAAATTAACAAAGCTGATATTTAGTGATATGTTGGTTACTATTGGTAAAGCTGCTTTTCGTGATGACATTCAAATATCTGGACAATGTGAAATTCCAGCTTCAGTCTCTTGTATAGCGGATGAAGCATTTGTTAATACTGGATTGCATGATATAGTATTTAAGAATGGATTAAATAGTGGGAGCCTGACAATTGGTTCATTGGGATTTTGGTGTAATCAAAATTTGGTAACTGTAACTTTTCCAAATAGAGATGTGGTCATTGGAGATAATTGTTTTTTATATTGTAAGAAATTATCATCTTGTTTTAATTTTATTAATGTTACGGAAGCAGGAGCAGATTGTTTTTCATCTTGTATTTCTTTAGAGAACATTGATTTCGGGAACTTGAATAAAATACCGGCTGGTTGTTTTAGGGATTGTAAAAGTTTAAGTTCGTTGCCTTCGTTACCTTGTCGTATAACTGAAGTGGGAGAAGGTGCTTTTTTTTCTTGTGGATTAAAAAGTTTGAACTTAATTGAATATTTACAGAATTCGAAAATTATTACTTTAGGAAATAATGCTTTTAGCAACTGTTCAAATTTGTTTGGGCAGTGGAATGGAAGTTTACAAAATTTAGATGGAAAAAGTATTATGATTGGATTAGCAGCTTTCTCAGGAACTGGAATAGAAAGGTTTAGTGTATTAGATTTAATTGGTAAAACTTCTATTAATGCTAATGAATTTTCTGGAACAACGAAATTTACAGATGTTGATGGAAATGAAATTTTTGATTTGATAATACCAGATACTGTCGTTTCTATAGGTTATGGAGCTTTTTCTGGCTGT
The DNA here is from genome assembly GCA_947625415.1 of uncultured Clostridia bacterium. Taxonomy (GTDB): domain Bacteria; phylum Bacillota; class Clostridia; order TANB77; family CAG-508; genus Scatovivens. Next base: position 3,399 of record CANQOG010000063.1, on the reverse strand, counting down.
ACTTCAATTAGAATATTGCATTTACCTAGTAGTATTACAGATATTGGTGATTGTGCGTTTCAGTCATGTACAAGTTTAAATGAAGTGATTATGGAACAGGGTTCTTCACTTAATTATATTCCAACTATGTGTTTTTATAAATGTTTATCTTTGAAAAAAGTTAACTTATCAAATAATATTAAATTTTTGAGGAATCAATGTTTTCAAGATAGTGGTATTGTAAGTATAGATTTAACTTATGTTCAAACTATTGGTGGTGCGGCCTTTTATAACTGTTTAGATTTAGAAAGTATAATATTTGGTGAAAATTTAGTTACAATCGATAATATGGCGTTTGCTGAGGATAACTCTTTAACTGGTACTTTGAGAATTCCAAATAGTGTTACAACTTTAGGAGATACTGTATTCTATCATACAGATTATTCCGATATTTATATTGGGTCTGGTATTAAAGAACTTAAGCAAAATTGTTTTTTCGAACTTAAAAATTTAAAAGATGTATATTTTTCTTCTGATATTTTAAGTATTGGCGATGGTGTTTTTGAAAGCTGTGATAAATTGACATCACTACATTCTTTAAAATGGGAGATGTTACAAAGAATAGGTGATAGAGCCTTTAGTGGTTGTATAAATTTAACAGGTGATATTTATTTGAATAAAGATTGTATTTATAATCTTGAAAATTCATTTTTAAATTGTCCATTAAAAATCAGAAAAAAATAAAAATAATTTATGAATTCATCTTGCATAAACTGTTATAGAAAAAGAAAAGATTGAAGTTGCAACCAATTCAAACTCCAATCTTAATAACTAACTTTCAGAGGGCTTTTTGAAGCTCTCTCTTTTTTATCTATTGTATACGAAAATATAAAGTTTGTCAATAGCTAGATTTTTAGTCATAAAATAATACGATAACTATCATTGTACTGCTTATTTTAGCGGGAGTCTCACTGAATGCAATAATTGGAGAAAATGGAATAATAACTAAAGCATTAGATTCAAAAGAATTAAGTATTGAAGCAAGTGAAAGAGAATTATTACAAATTGAAATAGCATCAAATCAAGAAAGAAATGAAAATGGAGAAATAGAAAATAAAATAGGAGAAGAATTAAAAGATAAGAAAGTAGGAGAGAATTGGAAAGTATTAGTAACAGAAGATGGAATATATGGAACAGATTGGTATTATGTAGCTAAAGGAACAACTCTTGAAAATAATCAAAAATTGCAAAATGATTATATAATAAATTATGAGACAGGAGAAGTAAAAAATGTAGGAGATATAAGAAGATTAAAAGATATAGAAAATTTAGATGAAGTAGAAGAAATAGGAGACAATATAATATTATCATCAAGTGATAGTTTAGCAGTAGAAGAAGGGCTAATATTAAATATAGATTCATCAGTAATAGATGAAGATGTAGCAAATGAACAAGAAGCATTGCAAGAAAGATTAGGAGAAGGGGTAGAATTAGTAAATTTTGACTATAATAATGAGAGTGGATTAACACCGACATCATTTAATTTTGATGGAGTAAATGATTATATGAAAGTACCATGTGATGATAGTCTAATGTATCATACAGATGGAACGGCATATATGGGAACGGATGAAGAAACAGGAGAAGAAAAGCAATTAACCAAAAAAGAAGTATTAGCTCAAAATGGATTTACATTTGAATTTTATGGGATTTTTGAAAAAGGAAAAAATTATTGGAAAGATAAGGAATATGTAGCTGGATATTCTGGGCTTCTAGGAATGTGGAATGGTGACGAAAAAATCCAGGCTGGTTTAAGATTCGGATTAACCTCAGGAGGGAAACAGGTTGTTTGGAATATCTCTGACGGAGGACTAGTAACTGTGCCGTCAGATTTTGGCGAGGATTGGAATCAAAGATTTCATTTTGGGTATAGTTTATTTGATGGTAAACCACACTTTTTGTCAGTGACGTTGGATCCTACTAAAATTTATAAAAGAGACCAAAACGGAAATCATTATGAGCAGGTTATTTGTTTAGATGGAGAGGAAAAGGCAAGAGGCGGTTACAGTCAAATTTATTGGGACTATTTTTGCGATAATTTATTACCTGAACTGTCTTGCTTTTGTATTGGAAGGTGTTCTTATGAGCACAATTATGCTTGGCATTATACTAAGCTAGATGTTTATACTTCGAGAATATATTGTCGAAACTTAACAAAAGAAGAGACTCGAGATAATTACATTACTTCTGTTGTATATCATCAATTTTTAGAAAAGTTAGACAAATAGAAATTTAATTTTATTTTTTGATATAAATAATAATATGTTCGCTTGATTTTTGTTTTTTAATACTATATATTGATTAAAACAAATACTAAAAAAAGGAGCGATTAGTAATTTGTTATAATATTAAAAACAAAAATAGGAGGATGTAAAAATAAATGAATTAGAAGGGATAGGTAATAAGACTTTTGAAGAAATCAAACATATTGATGAGAATGGAGAGGAATATTGGTATGCTAGGGAGTTACAAATTGCTCTAGAATACAAAGAGTGGAGAAAATTTGAAGGAGTAATAGAAAAAGCAAAAGAATCTTGTAGAAACGCTGATATGAGTGATGTTGAACATTTTGTCGGAACCGACAAGTTGTCAAAACGTGCTAATAATGCTGAAGTTAAAATAAGTGACTATAAATTATCTCGTTACGCTTGTTATTTAATTGCTCAAAATGGAGATTCAAGAAAAAAAGTAATAGCTTTAGCCCAAACTTATTTTGCAATTCAAACTAGAAAACAAGAATTAATCGAAAAAGAATATACATCTTTAACAGAAGATGAAAAAAGATTTTATCAAAGAGATTTAACTAGAAAAGGAAATTATTCGTTAAATCAAACTGCTAAAAAAGCTGGAGTTAAAAATTTTGATAAATTTCATAATAGTGGCTATAAAGGTCTATATAATGGAGAAACAGCTGATGATATTGCAAGAAGAAAAGGTTTAAGATATAGAGAAGATATTTTAGATAATATGGGAAGTGATGAACTTATTGCAAATTTATTTAGAATTTCTCAAACTGAGCAAAAATTAAAAAGAGATAATGTTCAAAATGAAAATGAAGCAAATAAAACTCATTATAATATAGGAAAAAATATTAGAGAAGTTATTAAAAAAAATGGTGGAATTATGCCAGAAGATTTACCAACGCCAGAAAAAAGTTTAAAACAATTGGAAAAAGAAAATAACAAAAAGTTCATCATAAAATAACAAAATGACTATCATTGTATTGCTTATTTTAGCTGGAGTATCTATAAATGCAATAATAGGAGAGAATGGGATAATAACGAAAGCATTAGATTCAAAAGAATTGTCAGAAGAAGCAAAAAGAAGAGAAGATTTAGAAATAATGATAGCAGGTTATGC
>CANQOG010000062.1 GCA_947625415.1 uncultured Clostridia bacterium | reverse complement strand
ACAGCTGAGATAAGAAAGATGGCAACATAAATAAGTCCTTGCATATCAATTTACCTCTTTCTATTAATTTTTCAATGTACAAATAAATTACCTTATATCAAAATTTATGAATAATTTATATTGTATTAACATTTTACACAACTCTATTTTATATGTATTATTTCATATTGTCAAGACTTTTTATAATTTATTTCATTACCTCGCTTATAACTTCAGCTAAATATTTCATACTACCTGTTGTCTCCTCTAATGTATTTCCTGTTGCTCCAACTTCAATAATACAAGCAAAATCTGCTAAATTTTGATTATATCTAGAATTTCTTAAAATAATTGGTCTAAATAATCCTGGATACATTTCATTTGCTTTTTCCTGAATTTTCACAGCAAATTTAAGATTATTTTGCCAATTAGGATGTTCCAAACCACCACCATTTGTTCCTATTACAAACATAACTTGTGACACTACTTCATCCCCAATTTTCACGCAAGGCGAATAATTACTCATACTTCCGAACAGCATCTCTATGAAGGTCGATTACAAATTGTGTAGTAGGATTTTTATCAAGTAATCCTTTTACAGTATTAAAAGAACGGTCATAAGAGCCATTATAAGCTGGATAATCATGGTAATTCATATCATGTATAACATTAAAACCCTTACTATTTAGATATATTTGCAAAACTGTTCCTACTCTAGCAACTGAATGGTTTAAATCAATAGTTCTATAATTTCCAGAAGCTACATAAGAATTTGCTTCTGTTGGAGTATAGCTTTCACAAGTATGTGTATGAAAAATTATAATATTTTTATTATCTGTAATTTGAACATTTGGAGTTAAAACATCTTCTGTTAAATCAAACTTTGTTTCATTCTTAATTTTAACACTTTTATAAGTTGTATTATAATTTTCAGCAAGATTATTTTCACTTATAACAGTTGTTTTTAAATTATGAGGAACACTATTATCAATATTTTCATCTACTTTAACCTCATCATTTGAAGAAATTTCTTCTTGAGCAATATTTTTCTCTTCGCTTTCTTCTTGGTTTTGAGGAACTGTTTTTTCTTCATTTAAGCTTGCAACTTTTATTTCACTTATTGCAATTTCTTTTACTACAGTAGTTTGAAAAAAATCTTCAGAAGGTTTTTCTTGCTTTTCTTCAAAGCCAAAACTATCTTTTAATATTCCAAAATAATCAAATTTAAAAGAAATAATTTCTCTAATATTTATTATTCCAAAGGCAAACGCAAAAATAAAACTTATTTTAATTAAATTTTTTATTAATTTTTTTAAATTTATAACAGCAAAATTAATCATAATAAATTTTATTTTGTTTATAAAATTTTATTACAAAAAGACCGTAGAAATCCCCTACAAGAATTTCTACGGTCTTTATATCAAAAATATAATTAAGTTAAGGAATTACAAAACAAAATATTAAGCAACAGTTTCATCTTCACCATTACTATTATTTCTTTGATCAAATTTTTCTTTAGCCAAAATCATTTTCTTAACAACACTATCAGCCCAATAATCTCTATAGAATTCTGATAAAATCTTTTTTGCGGTTTTTGAAATGTTTTGATTATTTACAGATTTACTTTTGTCGAATTTGAATCTATAATCATATCTTTTTGCTCTTTCCATAGATACAATTACGTTTCTAGGAATCTTTTCAACTTGCTTTTTAGGCATATGTTTTAAAATTTCTAAAACTTCAGTACAAGCAATTCTGTAATCCAAATCATAATTATTCATACTTACCTCCACAAATTTTTTTATTATCTTTTGTAAAAAGTTTTAATTCCGCATTTCTATTTTATCATATTTTTTAAATTATGTAAATCTTTTTTTAAAAATTTTTTATTTTACTTGTAAGGTAAAATTAGGTAAAAACAAAAAACTCTAGCTTATAAACTAGAGTTTTTTTCATAAATTTATAATTAGTCTTCATCCTTTTTAACTGAAACAACTTCTTTTCCATCATAATAACCACAGTTTGAACAAACAGTATGTGGTAATACTGGTTCATGACAATGAGGGCATACTCCATATCCCTTTTCATCTAGTTTCCAAGTACTTCTTCTTGCTCCAGTTCTAGCCTTTGACCATCTTCTTTTTGGTTGTGCCACTTTTAATCCCTCCTTCTAAACGCTATTTGTTATATATAAAACAAATTATTATCTTAAAACAGTTACTTGAATAGTATATACTCATTTTACAGATTTGTCAAGCAATTTTTATTATTTTCATAACTAAACTACTACAATACTTAAAGTATCCTCATATCTTTCTTCACCAACAACTACAGTTATCTTTAAGCTTCCAGTAACTTCTGTTACTCCATTATATGTTACTGTAAAAGTATTATCATCATTTATAACAACTGCAAAATCAGCTGATGGAACAATTTGTGATGTTTCAAAAGTATATGATGTAATTGATTTATCTCCAAAAGTATATTTTAAATTAATAGTTTTTTCTTCATCTTTTGTAAATGAAATTGTATTATCCTCAATTATTTCTCCATCAACTCTTTCAATTCCTGAAACACTTATAGGAATTAACATTTCAGAAAGAGTTTCTCCTTCTATTATAACTTTGCATCTTAATTTTGTTTGTCCTATTTTTGTTGGAATAAGCGTAGCTTTTGTGATATCTTGGTCTTTATTTAGCGTAACAACTCCATTATCATCTTCTATAGACCATTCGACTCTATTTCCTATACCATCAAATTTAAATCCTCTAGGAGCTTCATAATTTAATTTAACATTTGTTTGATGAGTTTCACCTAGTCCGCTGAAATTAATTTTATTAATACTTGTGTTACTTCCAGCTGAGCCTTCATATATTTCAAAATTATATACATCAACATATATCGAATCTCTTGCAAGCCCATAATCTTGAACTTCCATAACTAATTCAGTCGAACCTGTTTTTGTTCCACTTTCAAAAACAACATATTTATCTGAATTATTATTGTTATTATTATAAGTTGCTGTAACAATTTCACTATCTTCTATTTGTGGAACTATATTAATATTATTTTGACCACTTAAAAAACCATTTTTTAAGATTTGATATTCTTTTTCACCTGTTTTATTTCTTTGATATACATAAATATCTTCATCTCTTTTTTTAACAAGATTTACATGGTCTACATTTTCTTTTCTCGCAGTTGAATATATATTTATAGAACTTGTAGATATTGTAAACGTTTTAGAAACGCTAGGTTCTGTATCACCATAATTTATCGCGCTAACTACAACATCAGCATTATAATCATCTGAAAAATCTGATGCATCTGATATTCCATTTATCTTTCTTTTCAAGACACCAGTATTTTCATCTAATGTATAATATTTACTTTCATTAACTAAAGAAAAATTTACTTCTTGAGGCTCTCCTAAACCATCTCCAGTTTCTTCTGAATCAAATACTAATAAATCTTTCAAATTCATTTTATCATCACTAAGTGAAAAATATATATTTGAAGCATTTGCAACACTTAAATTTGAATTTAATCTTATTCCACTTACAGCATATTTTTCATTATATTTTGTAAGTGTATATGTTAAAGGTAAATAATTATATGTTTTCTTATCTATCGTTATTCCTGTAAGACTATATATAGTATGACTTTGAACATTTATAATATAATCACTTGTTGGATAATTTAAAGAAAGATTATCTAATAAGCTCAAATTCAAATATTGATAACTAGCAGAACTTGTTCCTCCACCTTTAACTGTAACATAATCATTTGGATTTACAAAACTATTTGCATCTTGAACTTGTGTAACTCCTGTTTTTAATAGGAAACTTGCTTTACCAATAGAATCAGCCGTATCATCTTTTTTTATTACAATAGCTGATTTTCCCGCCTCTGAAACAGAATATACTGGAAGCTCATTATTTTTTAAGTAATACATTTCAACTGCATCACCTAATTGCCTTAAATCATTATACAAATTATTTAATTTTCTAATTTTTGCACTATCAACAGCTGAATATACTACTGTTCCTAATATTATAAACATTATTGCTACTGTTATAACCATTGTTGTTAATGAAATTCCTTTTTTATTTCTTAACATATTTTTCTTTTCCTTTACTAAACAAAAATTATTCTTATAATATTATATACTTAATTTGCTTTTATTTCAATAGATACAAATAAAAAAAATAATGATGTCTTACACCATTATTCTTTATTTAATAATCTTTATAAAATTATGCATTTTCAGTTGTTTTACTTGCTCTTTTAATTTTTCCGCTACGTAAACACTTTGCACAAACAGAAACTTTTTTAACTTCTCCATTTATTTCAGCTTTAACAGTTCTTAAGTTTGGTTTAACTGGTCTAACTGTTCTTTTACTTATGTGAGAACGAGTAATACTTAATTGGTTTCCAAAAGATGTTTCTTTTCCACAAATTACACATTTAGCCATAATCTAAAGCACCTCCATATTTCAAAAATAAACTGACTAATTGATAGTTTAACACATTATAACCAAAAATGCAAGCTTTTTTACAAAATTTTTCCACCACCGATGTGACTCGTAAATGAAAATGTCTCAAAAAAAGATTTGATTTGTAAATAAAAATGTCTCAAAAAGGAACTATAAAAA
>CANQOG010000061.1 GCA_947625415.1 uncultured Clostridia bacterium | reverse complement strand
TATAAAATTTGACAAAAAAATAACCATTTTTCAATGGTTTCCACGAATTTCTTAATTCAAAACTGATAAATTCCCGAGGTTCAACTCCTGTTACCCGCACCAGTGACGTTTCTATTCGAACTTTTTCGAATATTGGTATAAAAAGATAACCTCCTTATGTTATTTTGATATATTTGTCAAAATACCTAGGGGGTTAATTATTTTGTCAAAACAAAATATTATCTGAAAAATAAGAAAAAAAATACAAAAACCACTATAATAATAACAACAATACATATTATTTTATAAAATTTATGCTATAATACTATGTAATTGAGGGAGGTTTAATTTTATGAGGAATAAGGTAAAAACAAAGGAAGAATTATTAGAACTTTTAAAGGGATATGTAGGAATACTTACAGAACCTATGCTAAATTATTTGAATTCTTTAATAGAATTAGAATTTTCTGTTATAAGAGAGTATATTAGTGATTCTGATAGAAAGGCACTTGCTGGATTAGAAGTATATAAAAAAATAGCAATTTATAACATTTACAATAGAGTTCAAAACTTATTTAATCAACAAAATGATAGATTCATTTTATCTGGAAATAATGATTGTTTGGAAAGGTTGAGTGTATCAACTAAATTAAGTGATAGAAGTGTAAAATTATTTGATTTTGATTACAAAGAAATTCATTCTAGTGGTTGGAATACTCCTGAAATTCCAAGTGGTTTTAAGACATTGAATATTGGTGATGTTTCATTATTTCAAACATTTGAAAGTAAAGAATTGAGAGAAGCTGAATTAGATAGAGTAATGAGAATATTGGATAGATTATATGATGAACGAAATCCATATCCATCTCGACCTGGTATTGTAGGTGGTCCTGGAACCACTTGGTACTTCGATCATGCGAGAAAAATACAAGAATACGAAGAAAGATTTAAACAATTGGATAGTAAAAAAGAATTAAGCGATGAAGATAAAAGAGAAATAGAGATAACAACACAAATTCATGATTTGTTGTTAGAAGATTTTGGCTTAACTAATGAAAGTTTTATAGAACAAAGTAATAATTTCGAAAAAAATAAAACTAATTTAAACAAAACTCTTGTTAGGAGAATGCCTAATTTAACTATTACAAATCATATTAAATACATTTAAAAATTCTAAAAGTAGTATCAACATATTGATTTTTTTCTTTTTTACTCAACTATATTTAGAAATTTATCCATAAATCAGTACCTTTAGAAAAGTTGTAGATAACCTTTACACTAGCACCAGATAGATAGGAAACTCGGACTTTTATAGTTCGAGTTTTAATATACTCAAATTTATGATTAATGTAAAAAAATAACTAAATAATTTCTAATTAGGTGAAAACGTTAATTATTTTTTCAAGTTTAACATAGTATATATTGACATATATTAACCTAAATGTTAATATATATATTAAGAAATGAAAGGAGGAGCAAAGGAGTAGTGATTTAATGAAAATAGTATATGGGGCTTTATATAAAAATAGTAAAAAGAATATTAAGAAATATTATAGTGAACAAGATACTTTAGATATGATTATAAATCATATTAAACAATGTATTAATTTTATTGAACTTAAAAATAACCCTATATCTATCATATATGGATATGAACAGTTAAAATATGAATTAAATAATTATCATAGTTTTAATTTATGCAAAAAAGGTGGTAAAATTCGTTTGATTTTTTCTGTAGATGAAGTATTAAATCAAATTTGCTTAGAGTACATTTCGATTGATCATTATATTGATTTTAAAAATAAATTATAAAGGGTGTGATTTTAATGAAAAAAATTCGTTTTGTTGATTACTTAAAAGATTATTTAGATTTTAATAATATTACAAACAAAGATTTTGCAAATAGAATCGGTATTTCCCAAAAACATCTCATTGACATTTTATCAGGCGATTCTGAATTAAGTTCTTCTATAATCGATAGTATTTCAATTGTGACAAACATACCAAGTGACTATATTTATAGATTAGAATTAAATTACAAATTTGAAAAAACAATTACTGAATATTTGGAAAAAAACCAAATTTCTGAAACCAAATATTTAAATAAGTTTAGTTATAAATATTTAATTGATAATTTATGGATTAATTTTGTAGATGTAAATGACAAAATGGAAATTATAAAAGATATTTTAAAGTATCTTAGAGTTAAAAATCCTGAAAAAGTTTATGAAATAGATGAAAAGATATTTTTCAAAAGTGATAATGATAAACCAGAATTGTTATTGTTGTGGTTAGAAAAATGCTATAGAGAAACTTTAAAGCAGGATGTTAAAGATTATAGCAAAGATAATATTGATATCTTAGTTAATTATATAAGAGATATGGCAAAAAAGAATGAATTTAAAGAAGATGACCTTATAAAAAAGTTTAATGAAAATGGTATTGCTTTAGTTATTCAAGAAGATATTCCTGGGTCAAAGATTAGAGGTGCTTTTAAAGTTCATAAGAATGTTCCGGCAATATATATAACATATAAGCATAAGAGAATTGCAGATATATATTTTGCATTATTACATGAATTAGCACATTGTAAGAGTGATTTTAATAAAGCAAAATCAACTAGCTTAGTTTCATTTTATGATAAGAATATTGAGGAAGAATTTAGTGCCGATCATCAAGCTTATAATTGGATGGTTGATCAAAATTATTATAACAGTATCCTAAATGATAAGAATTATGATATTTCAAAAGAAAAAAATTATCCGAAAAGTTTTGTTGTTTATAGATTAGCTAAAGATAACGTTATTAACTATTCTTCAAATGAGTACCAAAAAAATAATATAATTCTAGAAATTAGAAAATAATCTAAATTTAAAGATTTTTAATTATGATAAGTTTTGATTAAGGAGGAAAATCATGATTAAAATTATTGCTTATGATTTCGTAGGTGTATTGGTAACAGAAAAAGATATTGAATTATCAGAAGAGAAATCTAAATTAGAAAGAATATTTGGATTTTTATAAATTTGAAGAAAATTGTGAATATTTTGAAATGATAAAAAAGTGCATTTTGAATAAGTATTCTATCTCGCTATTAGGAATAGAAAATAATACTATTGTTGGGTTTATTATAGGTGAATCACTCTATGATGAGAAATTAAAAGCTAAAATAGCCAAAGTTGAATATACAGTCTATGAAAATATGTTATGTTATGAATCGCTGTTAAATAAATTTCAACAAGTAGCAAAAGAAAAAGAATGTAAATATATAAAGGTTTGTACCCCTGAATTTCAAAAAGAAGTTCTAACTATTTTGGATTTAAATAATTTTAATACTTATAAAATTAAACTAGAAAAGGAATTAATATAGTAAAGGAGAGATATTATGCCACATTATAATGCATATGATAGTTTTAAAACTAAAAAAAGTATAGAAAAAAAGCAAAGAGCCAAAGAAAGAGCTTTTGGTAAAAAGAATGAGAATGTAGATGATTTTGTTATTAATTATTGTGACGAATATGGAGTTGTTATTGAAGTAAGATATGATGATGCATATATACTTTATAATGATGAAGTTATATTAGCAAAATTAAGAAAAGATGTTAACCTAGTTTGCAATCAAGTAGTATTTCCTGGTGATAAAGTTGATATTGAAAAAATTGGTGATGCTTATATAATTAATCATTTATTAAAAAGGACTTCAATATTATCTAGAACTAAAAAAGATAGCACGAGATTAAATGATATAGGTTTAGCAAAAAATATTGCAGCAAACATTGACTTAGCAGTCATAGTAGTTGCAGCAAAAGAACCCCCATTGCATCCTAAATTTATTGATAGATATTTAATGATTCTTCAAAATAGTAATATACCAGCTATTATTTGCTTAAATAAATGTGATTTAAAGACTTTAGAAGATGAAGAAATTCTTTCTACTTATAGAGATTTAGGTATAACTGTAATTGAAACTTCTACTTACGGCAATATTGGAATTGGTGATTTAAAAGCACAATTATTAAATAAACAAGCAATTTTTGTAGGAAATAGTGGTGTAGGAAAATCTTCTTTAACAAATGCTATTATGGGTGATGATGAAATTAAAACTAGTCATGTTAGTGAAAAGAGTAAGAGAGGAAGACACACTACAACAACTTCAAAATATTATGTTTGGGAAACTGGTTCTTCTATAATTGATACTCCTGGTATAAGAAGTTTAGATGTTTCATCTTTTGATCCTATTGAAATTCAAGATTATTTTCCTGAATTTGAAAATTGGAAAGATAAATGCAAGTATAATGATTGCCTTCATTTTAATGAGCCATATGACTCTTGTATTGTCAAACAAGGCGTAGCGAATGGGTTAATAAATTTAAATAGGTATGAAAGTTATCTAAGAATTATGAGTGATGTATTGAATATTAAAGATTATTCTGAAATATTAGATAGTATTTATCCTGAGGAAGTAAAAAAAAAATCAAAATAATGAAGAAATAAAATTTTAAAAATATAAGATTAATATAACGATATTATATTGGAACTTAAAATTATATACGGTATAATAAGTTTATCAAATATTGATGGACTTATTTTTTTTAGGTGTGTTAAACCCTTTTTGCAATCGCACCATAGAGGTTGAAAGTCGCACCTTTGCGATTTCTCGAATATAGGTTCATAACATTTGATGTTATGGACTTTTTTCATTGCCTGGATGGGAATCATTACAAAAAGGGCCATAGAACAATTAACTTTTCTTTGTA
>CANQOG010000060.1 GCA_947625415.1 uncultured Clostridia bacterium | reverse complement strand
TGAAATTTATGGTTGCTATTGTGGTGACCCAGAAGCTAATGTTTCTGTTCAAGTTTCTCAACCTCGTAGTCATCAATTCGTAGAAATCCCTGCTGTTCCTGGTGATTGCGCTCATGAAGGTACTCAAGCTGGTTTCAGATGCTCTATTTGTGGCACTTTATTCGATTCTAATAAGAAAGAAGTTGATCAATTACCTTCTTCTGGTTTCGATTCTAATGCTCATAATTATGTCGCTTCTTGGAACTGGGATGATGAGCCAGTAGAATTAGATAGTAATGGTAAAAATATTAGTGATACTACATTGCCTGTTGCTACTGTTTCTGTTACATGTGCAAATGGTTGTGGCTCTACTATTACTAGAAAAACTGCTAAAGTTACTCAAGTTAGAGGTACTGCTGTAACTGCTGATTGTACAATTGGAAGAGATGCTAGTGCAGAATATACTGCTACTATCAAAATAGACAATGTTACTTATACTGATAACCATACTGTTACTGTTCCTTTCAAACATGATATGACTTGGTATTATAGAAATGCTAATGGTGATGAACCAGTAACTGGTGCTGGAAATGCTATAGGCAAGAAACAACATATGGGATATTGTACAACTTGCAATAAAGTAGTTGTAGATTGGGAAGACCATGATGTTGCAGAAGTATCAATGAAAGTTGACAAAGATAGCGGTAAAAAATACTTTGTTGCAGCTTGCGAATGTGAACTAAAATTATCTGATAACGTTGAAAAACTTCCAGATGCTATCGGTTTTGCTCAAAACAATGGTATTTCTATCGTTAGATTAAATGAAGTTTACGAATCAGTTGGTGGATATGTAAATATTCCAAAAGATGTTACTTTAGTTGTTGAAGAACCTATCAAAATTCCTGAAAATAAGACTTATGAATTAAGAGTTGCTGAAGGTGGTCACATTGACGTTGATAAAAACGTTGGTGAAAATGTTATCGTTGTAGATAATAATGATAAAACAGTAAAAGGTAAAGTAGACTGCCAAGCTGCTTTAGATGCAGTTGTAGCAAAAGTTGCAAAAGACTGGGTTGTTACAGCTATAGTTGATGAGAAAACAGAAGATGTAGCAATTAATGCTAGTGCTATTTCTGTACCAGAAGATGCTGTTTTAAATATTGTTGGTGGTGATTTTGCAGAAGATTCTGAATCAGAATATGTTAAAATTGCCCCTGCATCTGTAGATAATAAAGGTACATTAAATTTGACAGGTGTAAGTTTAAGTGTAGGTGTTACTACTGGTACAACAACTACTGATAAAACTGCAAATTTAATTGTTACAAATACTGAATTCAAAGATAATACTGAAATCGCTATTACTGCAAAAGAAGGTAGTGTTACTGTTAATAATTCTGTTGTAATGGGTGGTTCAACTGGAACTGCTTTAGTTGCTCAAGATGGTAAGAATATTAATATTAATATTTCTAATAGTAAATTTGGTAATTCTAAGTCTAAAAAAGACGGAAATATTTATCTTGCAAGTGGAACAGATGCAAATTTAACAATGAACAATACAGTTGTTTATGGTGTTTTAAGAGATTCTGTTGTAAGTTCTGAAGTTAGAGTAAATGGTGGCTCTATTACAAAAGCTTCAGGTGAAGCTATTATAATAGATGCAACAACAAATACTCATAAAGATAATGTTAATGTTAGATTAAGTGGTGTTACAGTTAAAGCTGCTGCTACTGCTAATACTATTAAATTTATTAGCGCTGGTGACTACGTAGTTTCAGGAGCTACAATTAGTGGTGGTTCAGGAATCTATGCTACAAATGGAAATATTACTGTAACTAATACTAATGTTGAAGCTAAGGGTGATTTCATAGAAGGACAAGGAACTGCTATCCTTGGAAATACATTTACATTAGTAAGTAAAGATAGTGGTGAAAGATTATCATTAAATGTTGATACTGCTTCTAAATTAACAGTAAAAAACGGTCAACGTGTTTACGTTTATGTTGATGGAACTGTTGGTGCTAAAGATATAGATGTTAGCCTAACAGGTTATGAAATCAATAAACAAAACGGAATATTAGTAAATGGTACAACAGTTACTGAACATACTGATGAAGATAACCCAACAGATGTTGTAGTAACAATTAATGGAACTGTTTATGATAAAGATGACTACAAAGACTAAAGCTTATTAATAATTTGCTTATAGATAAATATAAAAAAGGGAATGGTTTTAAAATCATTCTCTTTTTTTTATATTTATCAATTTAAAAATTTTCCATTAATAGTAAATTATATAAAAAAGAGAACGATTTAAAACAAACCGTCCTCTTTTTTTATTTTATAAGCAAATTATTAATTAATATTACCTATTCAGCATCTTTGTCATAAACTTCACCATTAATTGTTAAAACAACTTCTTCTAATGGGTCGTTATCTGTATTATGTTTCTTAGCAAGTTTTGTTCCTTGGTCATCAATTATAATACCATGGTTTTTGCTAATTTCATAGCCTTCAGCAGAAACTGCTATGTCTGTTACACCTAAAGTAGTGTTATCAACATAAACAAAGATATGTTCTCCACCGTTAACTGTTAATTTAGAAGCACTGTCAACAGCAAATGATAATTCATTAAATACAGTATTATCAACAGTTGTTCCAGAATCTCCTAAACCTATTAAAGAAACAGCAGCACCATCTACTAGTGCAGTACCAACAGCATAACCAGATGTTTGAACTTCTCCAGTAGCTGTTATAGTAGAACCTTTAACATCAACAGTTCCATTTAAAGCTTGGATACCAGTTCCACCAGTAACTGTAGAATTTGAAACTGTGTATGTTCCACCACTTACAAAGTAAAGTGCAACAGCTGTTTTATCAGCTTTAACTTCAACACCATCTAAAGAAACAGTAACAGCATCTTTAGATTTTTTAGTTTTAGCACTTGAACTAATAGCTGAATCAGTTCCAGAAGATACTAAAGAACCACCTGTAACATCTAATTTAGAAGCAACAGCATCTAATTTAATAGTTCCTACTACTTCAGTATTTCTTACAGTAACACTTGATTTTTCAGCTACATCAGCAACATTAATGTTACCTTTTTTGTTTTCTTTCTTGTTACCTAAAGTACTATCAGTTACATTAACTTTAACATTTTTTCCAGTAACTTTTACAGCATCTGTACTTGCATTAATAACAGAATTATTAACTACAACAGTTCCCTCAGTAGCTTCGATATTACCAGTAACTAAAGAGTTTTCTACATCTAATTTAGCTGTATATCCATCTTTTGATGGAGAAGCATCTCCAGTTTTTACATTTCCAGTTAATTCTATTCCTTTAATATTTAAAGTACCTTTATTTTCAATACCAGAAGATACTGATGAAGCATCTATAGCAATATATTCAGCTTCAGACTCTTTAGCTAAATCACCAGCTACAAGATTTAATGTTGTTCCTTCTTCAACTGTAAGAGAACTTTCAGATAAAGTAACAGCTGTTTCAGCAACTTTTTCATCAACTACAACATTTACTGTATAGTCTTTAGTAGCAGCTAATTTTAAAACTTCATCTAAAGCTTTTGTATCGTTAACATTAGCATTAACAGTTTTAGTATTTTCATCTTTAACGATTATATTTTCACCAACAACAGTGTTAACGTCAAGATGTCCTCCTTCAGCAACAGTAATTAAAGCATAGTAACCACTAGTAACTGTTAAAGGTTTCTCAATAACTAAAGTAACATCTTCTCCTACTTTGTAATTAGTTATATCAGCATTTATTTCAGGATATTCTTTATCAACTATAACCCTAGAAATATGATTATTTGTAGCTGTTGATAAAGCATTTTGAAGATTTTCTACACCTTCAGAATCGAATTTAAGTTCACAAGCACATTTACCTTGGAAACTTGCAGAACCATCTTTTACCATAGAAAGTGAGAATAATTCGTGATCTTCCCAATCAACATCTATTGTACCACAAGTTGTACATACATGTCTGTGTTGGGTACTACCTGTTGCAGTAGGAACAGAAGTATATTCACCTGGTTGACCAGATGGTTTTCTATAAACCCATCCATCATTGCTATGTTCATAAGGAACAACAACATGATGAGTATCAGTATATTTTACTTCATCAATAACAATTTCTGCTTTATAATCAGCTGAAGCATCTCTTTTTATATCACAGTTAGCTCTAACAAGTGAACCGTCAACAATTTTTGGATTTACAGTTCTAGTGATAGTATCTCCGCATCCGTT
Source organism: uncultured Clostridia bacterium (assembly GCA_947625415.1). Taxonomy (GTDB): domain Bacteria; phylum Bacillota; class Clostridia; order TANB77; family CAG-508; genus Scatovivens. The sequence continues at coordinate 780 of CANQOG010000060.1, read as the reverse complement.
AGCGCAAGTTACAGTTAAAGTAACAGTATTTTTATTATCTTTACCGTTTGTTTTTTCAACATTTATGGTTTTCTTGTCAGTGTTTAATTCAAAATCCTCGTCATCCCAGTTCCAAGAAGCGACATAATTATGAGCATTAGAATCGAAACCAGAAGAAGGTAATTGATCAACTTCTTTCTTATTAGAATCGAATAAAGTGCCACAAATAGAGCATCTGAAACCAGCTTGAGTACCTTCATGAGCGCAATCACCAGGAACAGCAGGGATTTCTACGAATTGATGACTACGAGGTTGAGAAACTTGTGGCTGAAGCAAAAACTTGCGAAAGAAGGAGAGCAAGTTTTTGCGGAAAAAATGAAAAAATAAAGAGTGAAAAAGATAAAATTATAAAAATATAAAAGTAAAAGAGATGTTGATAAAAGATAAAATTAAAAAGAAAGAGTAAATAATTTAGTAAAAAGTTGTGAAAAAGATAAAATTTTATTTCGATAAAATTCAAGAAGGTAGAAAAATTGTGTAAATCGTAAATTATTTCAATAAATGAAGAAAATATATATAGTTTTATGATAAATAATGAACCAATTTAAAAGCTTTGCTATAGATTTAGAGTTTTTAAAGTATTTTAATATTTATTGATTTTAAAAGTTAAATAATATTATTTAAAAGTCTCCAAATAATTGATTTTTTGTAGAAATTTATTTTTGGTGTTAGTATAAACTTTTAGTAGGGAAATTTTAGAAAAAAATTGAATAAGAGATACCGATTTGATAGAATATTTTT
>CANQOG010000059.1 GCA_947625415.1 uncultured Clostridia bacterium | reverse complement strand
GCAGACCAATTTAGTGGATTTGCAGGAGTAACAGGAATATTAAAAATTCCAGCGAGAATGACAGAGATAGGAGAAAGAGCATTTTATGGATGTAGTAAGATAGAAGGAATAGAATTTGAAGGAGGAAGTTTACTTACAAAAATAGGAAATGATGCGTTTAATGGTTGTTTAGCACTTGGAGGAGATTTGAATTTTCCTATGTATGTTGCTTCGGTGGGGGATAGAGCTTTTTATAATTGTGATAGCTTGAAGAGCGTTGTTTTAAATGCAGAACTAGCTTCTTTAGGCGAAGAGAGTTTTTATGATTGTGGAAGTTTGGCAGGATTACAAACAGATGGAAACATTTCAAACGTTCCATTGACTATAGGGGCGAGTGGATTTCAACTATGTAAATCACTTGGTGAGGTTTCTTTTATTGGAAGAACAGAGGTTTATTTGGAAGATTCTTCTTTTTATAATTGTAGTAAATTAACAAATACAATAGGGCTGAGTTGTATTAAACAATTGGGTGTGTGTTCTTTTGGTAATTGCTCTAATTTAAAGACAATAGATTTAAGTAGTGTAACAGAAATTCCTAATAGTTGCTTTAGTGGGTGTTCGGGTTTAGAACAGCTTCCAGTTCGGATTAGACAATGTCCAGAAAATCCGGGACAGAAGCATTTAGGGGATGTACTTCTCTTATGCTTGATATAGTACAATGGTTAAAAAACAGTCATATTAAGATTATTAGTTCAGGGGCTTTTCATGATTGTTCTGGACTATCAGGTTCATTTAATGGCACTATATCTAACGCAGATAACTATACTATAACTTTAGGTGGTATGGTTTTTGGATACACTGGCGTTATTTATGAAAAAGTTTTTAATTTAATTGGTCGAACAGAAATTTATGCTAATGAATTTTCTGGTGTGTCTAAACTTGTAGATGAAAATGGAGAAGAAGTTACAGTATTAAATATTCCAGAAGGGATTAGAACGATTGGTTCAAATGCATTTAATGGGTGTGGTAGTATAGAAACAGTAAGACTACCAAACTCGTTGACTACGATTGGTGATTTCGTTTTTGGTTATTGTAAAAACTTAAAAAGTGTAGAGTTTTCAAGTGGATGTAAACTGGATGCTTTAGGTGTAAATAGTTTTGTTGGAGATAATTTACTAAATAATGTTATTCTTCCTGAAAGTATAAAAACAATTAAGGCTTGGTGCTTCAATGCGACTGGAATAGCATCGATTGATTTAAGTCACGTTGAGAAATTACGGAGAAGGAGCTTTTATTAACTGTGGAAAATTAAGTGAAGTAATATTAGGAGATAATCTAGTGGAAATTGGTAGAGTTTGTTTTAGCGGAGATATTAAATTAACAGGAAGTTTGGCTATTCCTGCTAGTGTTAAAACTTTTAATGGTGATGAAATATTTAAAGGTACTGGTCTAAGTGAAATAATCTTTAATTCAGATTTAGCTAATGTTCCACAAGGTTGTTTTCAAAATTGTAAATCTTTGAATAGAGTGAGATTTGCTTCTCAGATTACTCAAATTCAGCAGGATGCGTTTAATGGATGTTCTTCATTAAATTCATTAGAAGTTGGTCAATGGAGCGGGTTGACGAAAATTGGTGTGCGTGCTTTCAAAGATTGTTCAAGTCTAAATGGTGAAATTAGATTAAGTAGATCTTGTGATTACGATATGGAGTCATCTTTTGAAAATTGCGGATTTACAGTTCGTTTTGAATAAAATTAATTTAAAATTATTAATGTTATAATAGACTTTGAAAAAAATTTATTATAACATTTTTATTTTTTTAAACGATGATATTATGTTGACAATTGACAATAGTTGGATTTTATAGTAAAATATAAAATACTGTTTATTAATATAATAGAAGGTTTTGGGATAAATGAAAAAAAGACTTTTTGCAATATTTACAAGTTTTATAATTTTTTTTGTAATAGTTGCTTTTTTAATAATTAAATTTGGAAAAGGATTAGAAAAAAGCAATAAGCCTGTAATTTTTACTACAATTTATCCAGAATATGATTTTGTAAGTCATATTGTTGGAGATAAGATGAATGTGGAAAGGCTTATTGGTCCTGGTGTTGAAATTCATACTTATGAACCAAGCGCAAAAGACATGATAAGAATTGCTAAAAGTAAAGCTTTTATATATACAGGAAAATCAATGGAGCCTTGGGCTGAAGAAATTATTAATTCTATTAAAGAATATGATGTAAAAATTGTTGATACTTCAAAGAATATTAATATGATTAATCAAGCTGAATTTATGACTGAATATAGTTTACTTGATGAAGAAGAGAATAATGAACATGAAACTTTTGAAGAAGATGGTCATATTTGGATGAACCCTAAAAATGCTTGTATTATGATAGATACAATACTAGAAGAGATTATTAAAATAGATGAGAAAAACAAAGAAATTTATGAGAAAAATGCTTTTCAATATAAACAGGAAATTTTAGATTTAGATAGAGAAATTGAAAAGACTTTAAAAGAAAATGATATAAATGTATTGGTTTTTGGAGGGGAATTTTCATATTCTTATTTTTGTGAAAGATATAATTTAAAAGTTGTTAGTTGCTATACTGCTTGTGGTGAACATCAGGAGCCTAGTATTAATAGAATTAAAGAAGTTATAGATTATATAAAGAAAAATGATGTTCAAAATATTTATTATGAAGAATTGTCAGAAGGGCAAATTAGCCAAATGATTTCAGAAGAAACTGAAGCAAAAGCTAAAGTTTTTAATACGATTCACAATGTTACTCAAGAAGAAATTGAGCAAAATCAAAATTATGTTACTATTATGAAAAATAATTTAGAAAAAATTATAAAATAATGGAGAAAATGATGGTTTTAGAAGTAAAAAATCTAAAGGTAAGTTATAATGGTCATACTGCAATTGAAAATGTTAGTTTTAAAATTAATCAAGGTGAATATGTTGCTTTGGTTGGAGAAAATGGTTCTGGGAAAAGTACTTTAATAAAAACTATTATGGGGTTAAAGAAGCAAGATTTACGGTGAGATTAAATTTGATTTAGATTTAAGTGAAGTGTCATATCTTGCGCAAACAAACTTAAAAGATATAGATTTTCCAGCAACAGCTCGTGAAATTATAATGACAGGTTGCCAAAAGCATAATAAAATTCCTTTTTATACAAAAAGTGATAAGGAAAGCTTTAAAAATGTTGTTCATAATTTGATGATTGAAGACATTATAAATAAGAAGATTGGCGATTTGTCAGGTGGACAAAAGCAGAGAGTTTTGTTAGCAAGAAGCTTAATTAGAAATCCTAAGGTGATTATATTAGATGAACCTCAAACTGGTCTTGATATTAATATTACAAGAGAATTATATAAAATTTTAGAGAAATTAAATAAAGAAAAAAATGTTACAATTATAATGGCAACGCATGATTTAGACGAACTTGAAAGTATAAAACCTAGAATTATTTGTATTGCTAAAAATATTAAATATGATGGAAAATTTGAGGAATGGAAAGGGTTATAAAATGCAAGAAATAATTAGTTTAATGAATTATACATTTATGCAAAGAGCTTTGATAAGTGGCCTTGCAATTTCTTTTTGTTCTGCTTTAATTGGAGTTATTTTAGTTTTAAAAAATTACTCTATGATAGGTCATGGGCTTGGAGAAGTTGGCTTTGCTGCAATTAGCCTTGCAATGGCTTTAAACTTGCCAGAACTTTCTGTTGCGGTTCCACTTGTTATTATTGCTGCAGTTGTTATTATGTTTGTAAGTCAGAAAAAAGGTGGAGCAGGAGATGTTTCTATTGCTTTAGTTGCTTCTCGGAGCTTTGACAATAGGAGTTATTATAACAGCTTTAACATCAGGGTTTGGCGCAGATAGTTATAATTACATGTTTGGAAGCATTTTAGCTATGAAAAAATCTGATGTAATTTTAAGTTTAATATTATCAATTGCTTTAGTTACAGTTTATATCATATTTTACAATAGACTATTTTTGATTAGTTTTGATGAGAAGTTTGCCAAATCTTCTGGAATAAATGTTAGTTTTTATCAATTTTTAATTGCTTTGATTACAGCTTTAGTAGTTGTTTTAGGAATGAGAATGATGGGAACACTTTTAATTTCAAGTTTAATTGTTTTTCCAGCAATTATTGCAAAAAAGCTTACAAATAGTTTTAAAGGACTGGTTATAATGAGTTCTTTTACATCAATAATTTGTTTTTTAGCAGGAATTTTAGTTTCATTTTATATAAATTTGCCAGCTGGAGCTTCAATTGTCCTTGTATATATGATATTATTAGTTATAGTGAATATTTTGAAAAGCGTGAATAAAATATAATAAAAACCCTAATTTGCTTTAAATTAGGGTTTCCTTTTATTTCAAATAATATATGTCAGAAGCATTTAATTTTTGCAAGTGTTTACAAGTTTTTAGATTTGTTGCTTCTTTTACAATTTTAATTATACTATTTTTGTCTTGACCATCATTTATAAGAACTATAATTCCTTTAGAAAGATTTTTGTCTTTAAGAATTTTCTGTATATTTTCATCTGTATATTTTATATTTTTAGCTATATACGAGTTTTCAAGTTTACTAAATAGATAAATATCATCAAGAAATCTATTGTTGTGTGAATTAAAGAAATATATAGTAGGAACATTTAATTCATTTTCTAATTTTTGAACAAGCTCTTTTTTATCACTAAACATAACCTCAGGCTCAATTTTAAAGATAAAAGGAGAGACTAAGATTATTATAATTACAAATATGGTAATTTTATTTGCTTTTTTTTCTTCGTAAAGTGAATTTAGAAGTACATATAAATAATATAATGTTAAAATAAATATAAGTCCACAGACAGGTGATATATATCTTAATTCAACATAAGGTGAGCATATTGAAACTAATAAGAAGTAGAATAAGCATGGAATTGCAACTAGTTTACTAATTTCAGATTTTTGATAAGTTTTATTTTTCGTTTTTGAGGAAATATAAAATCCAATTATCATTATTAAAATTATAAAAAATACATTATTAAAGCCAAAGTAATTAAGTTTTACAACTAAATATAGAAATATATTTTTTATAGCATTTGGAATATTGTGTAGATTGCTTAGTACGCCTTTTCCTCTATATCCAAAAAATAGATGCTTTATTAGATATGGCCATATTAGTAATGAAATTCCTCCGGAAATAGCTAATGATAAAGTATAAAATATTAATTTTTTATATTGCTTTTCTTTTAAATATTTTATTGCTAAAATAATATAGATTGCTGCAAGGTAGAATAGGTAATAATAATGTGTTAAAACTCCTATAATTGTTGAAATTGTTATAAATATTAAAGTTTTTACATCTAATTTTTGACTTTCAAATAATTTTATATGTAAATATGTTGTTACTAAAATGTTTAGTGTTGATAGGCTATACATTCTAATATATAATACGTTTGATAAAGATGCTATTGTAATAGAAGAAATAAAAGCTAATATAATTGATTTTTCTTTATAATGGTTGTAATTTTTTAAAAGTTTTTGCAAAATTAAATATGTGAATAGTGTTATAAAAATGTAAATAATAATATTTATGATAATTCCTGGCCATTTTGAATAGTGGTTTGGACTAAATCCCATTGCAAACCTTAATATTAGATAATATAATGGTGGATGAACGTCATTTTCTTGATTTATATAGACAGATTTATAACTATTAGATTCATTGTCATTGACAGCCAAATAATCTTCATAATAATCTTTACTATGCCAAGTATTATAAAAATCTTTATTTGCTTGGATTTCTGTTTTATTATAACTTGCAAGTCCTAAAGAATAAGCTTCATCCATGTGGATATATGACTTTTGAGTACCACCGATTATATATAATATAGTTTGTAAAATTAAAATAGCAAGAACTATAAAGATTTCTTTTGTTCGATTATTCATTAAAAGTCTCCTTAAAATTTTACTAACAATATATTATACCAAAATGTTGTAAAAGTATAGTTATAATGTAAAAAAATACAAAAAATTATTAAAAGCTGTTGACAAATTTCTTGAATGTGTTATAATAGTTTTTGTCAGTGATACAAAAACTTGATAAAATGAATGCAGATGTGGCGAAACTGGTAGACGCACAGGACTTAAAATCCTGCGGGACCAATCCTCCCATGCCGGTTCGATTCCGGCCATCTGCACCAA
>CANQOG010000058.1 GCA_947625415.1 uncultured Clostridia bacterium | reverse complement strand
ACAAATAAAGGAGAACCTGTAATCACTAATAAAAAAGCCCCTTCTGGAAAAGCTTATATTGAAATTTCAAGAAGAATATTAGGCGAAAATATAGAGGTTACTGTTCCTGGAAAGGAAAAAGGATTTTTCGCTAAATTAAAAAGATTATTAAAAAAAGATAGTTAGATTTAATTAGTGGAGGTATTTTAACATGGCAATGTTTGAAAATATTGGGGTATTTTTCAAAAGATTTATGCAAAATGATAAAAAAGAATTGTTAGCCGAAAATACAGTTTCACAGTCTAAAGATACTGCGAAAGATAGATTACATGTAGTTCTTATGCAAGATAGAGCTAACGTTTCAGCAGATTTTCTTGAATTAATGAAGGAAGAAATTATTGAGGTTATAAAAAAGTATATAGTTGTTGATGAATCAAAAATAGATGTAAGACTTACAAACGAAGAAAATGAAGACGGAAGTATTGGAGTGCCATTATTACATGCTAATATACCTATTTTAAATATTAGAAATGATTTAAAAGGTGAAATGTATAATTCAGCTCATGAAAGCGCTGGAAATAGTGAATCAGAAAATACTGAAAAAACTCAAACTGTTCAAATTATAAAAGAAGATAATATTTTTAATGATAATGAAAATGAGGTTGAGCAAAAAGAAACTGATTTTAAAGATTCAAGCCAAGAAGAAAATAATGAAATCTCTTCACAAGAAGAGGTTGTTAAAGATGAAAATATAGAAAATGATGAACAACTTGAAGAGCACCCTAATGATGATATAGATGATATTATTGAGGAAGTTAAAGAAGAATTGCAAGAGACAACTCAAAATGAAGAATCTTTGAACGAGGAAACTTCTAATGTAGAGAACCAAACTGAAATAAAAGAAAACGAGAGTTCTCAAATAGAAGAAAATCAAGAAGAAGTTAAACAAGAAGAGTCAGAAAATTTATCAGAAGAAACTATTGATGAGAAAGATAAAAAAATTGATGATTTAGATGAAGAATATGATGACAAAGATGATGAAGAAGACGATGATGACGTAACTTTTGATGATTTATTAAAAGCAGCTGAAGAAGAGGAAGAAAGATTAAAACAAAATAAAGATAATAAAGAAGAGGTAAAAGAAGAAAAAAAGGCTAAGAAAAGTAATCAAAAACCAAATGGAAGTAAGAAAAAGAAAACTACAAAAGCTAAAAGAAAGTAAATAAAGAGGTTTTAAATGAGAGAAAAGAGATTTAAAAATACTGACTGGCTGGTTTTAATAATAAGCTTAGCTTTGCTCGGAATAGGTTTGATTGCGCTTTATTCAGCTACATTTAATACTAATTTTTTAGAATTTAGAAAACAGATTCAATGGGCGATAATTAGTATTCCATTTCTTATAATAATATATTTTATAGATTATAAATTTTTAGTAAAATTTACACCAGTATTTTATATGATATTTATATTATTACTGGTGGGAGTTTTGTTCATGAAACCTATTCATGGAGCTAGGAGCTGGTATAAGATTGGAGAGTCGTTTGCAATTCAGCCATCAGAAATTGCTAAAGTTATTATTATAATGTTTATGTCATTTGTTTTATATAAATTGCAATTAAAAGGAAAAAGAGAAATTAACAAACCTTGGAAATTATTGACATATTTCGTTTTCTGGGGAATCCCTATTTTCTTGATATATAAACAACCAGATTTAGGAACTGCGTTGTCTTATGCTACAGCAATGTTATTTATGTTATTTGTTTCAGGTTTAGATAAAAAATATATGGTTATAGCTATTGTAGCAATAGTATTAGTTTCCCCTTATGTTGTGAAACATTTACCAGCGCATGCTATAGCCAGAATAGAGATATTTCAAAATCCAGAAAGTGACCCGAGAGGAGCTGGATATAACTTAATTCAATCAAGATTGGCAATAGGAGCAGGACAATTTTTAGGAATGGGGCTTTTAAAAGGAAATCAAACTCAGCTTGGTTACTTATCTCCAAAAACAACAGACTTTATATATTCTGTAATAGGAGAAGAGATGGGGTTTGTTGTTTCAAGTACAATTGTTGTTTTATATGTTATACTGATAACTAAAGCAATTGGAATTGGAAAAAATGCTGAAGATAGTATAGGGTCATATATTGCAAGTCGGAATTGCTGGACTATTGTTTTTTCACATGATTGAAAATATTGGAATGACTATTGGGCTTCTTCCAATAACTGGCGTTCCGCTTCCATTTGTAAGTTATGGTGGAAGCTCACTTGTAACTAATTTTATTTGTATTGGACTTTTATTAAATATTAGTTCTAGACGTAAAAAGGGGCTATCTTATAATAGCAAATTTAATATGTATGGAAATTGAAATTTAAAAGAGTAATTATAAGTAAGACATAGTTTTGTTCGACTAAGCGACTAATGTGGGGACTGACGAGTTTACAAGATATTGGTTTTAAGAATTTTATACTTCAAATCATTAAAGCCAGATTGTATGAAGTTAGGAGAAGCAAGGAAAACAAATATATGTCTTACTTATTTATAATAGGGGAAAATTGAATTATGTATTATAAGAAATTAAAAATCCGGAGATGTTGAACTTGAAAATAATTTAATATTAGCTCCAATGGCTGGGGTTACTGATTTGGCTTTTAGGAAAATTACTAAAAAATATGGAAATCCACGGTCTTGTTTGCAATGAAATGGTTAGTAGTAAAGCTATTTGTTATGAGGATAGTAAAACTCTTGCTATGCTAAAATCAGTAGATGAAAAACCAATTTCTATGCAGATTTTTGGAAGTGACCCTGAAAGTATGGGAAAATCAGCAATGGAAGTTAGTAAACTTTGTGATATTTTAGATATAAATATGGGTTGCCCAGCTCCAAAAGTTGTTAAAAACGGAGATGGAAGTAAGCTTTTAACAGATTTAGGTTTAGCGAAAGCAGTTATTCAAGCTGTTGTAGAAAACTCTTCTAAGCCAGTTACTTTAAAAATAAGAAAAGGTTGGAGTAATGAGAATTTAGTTTATAAAGAAATATCTAAAATTGCTGAAGATAACGGAATAAAAGCAATAGTAGTTCATGGAAGAACAAGACAAGAATTTTATTCTCGGGAAAGCTGATTGGAATTCAATAAGAGAAGTAAAAGAAAATGTATCAATTCCAGTGATTCGGAAATGGTGATATTATAGATGAAGATACTGCTTTAAGAGTTTTTGAAGAAACTGGTTGTGATGGAATTATGATAGGTAGGGCTTCTTTAGGAAATCCTTGGATATTTAACAGAATTATTAATTTTTTAGAAACAGGTCAAAAATTGCCAGAAATTTCAAACGAAGAAAAAATAAAGGTATTAAAAGAGCATTTTGAACTTCTATTGGAAGAAAAAGGCGAATATACTGCAACACGTGAAATTAGAAAATTTGTTGCTTGGTATGTGAAAGGAATGCCAGATGCTAGGCGTTTCAAAGAAAAAATGAACACAATAAATTCAATTCAAGATTTTTATAATATATTTTAAAATCTCCTTGCATAAATTATATCAAGGAGGTTTATTTATTTTGAGAAAAAAATACATAATTTTGGCGGTAAGTTTAGTCTTAATTTTTTCGATTTTTTATTATAAAAATTCAAAACTGGGAAATAATATAATTAACTTAAGTGAAGAAAAGAATATTGAAAATATTTTAAGTGACAAACTTAAATATGAGGCAGAACTTAAAGTAACTATTTATAGTAATAAAAATGAAAATATATATAGTTTGAAAGTCAAGGAAGAAGAAAATTATAGTTTGCTTGAAGTGACTGGAAATAAAAATATTTCAGGTTTACAAATAGAAAAGAAAAAAGGAGATTTGTTTGTAAGAAATAATAAATTAAATTTAGAAAAAATATATGAAAATTACAAAGAACTTACAGATAATAGTTTATTTTTAAGTAGTTTTGTTAAAGAATATACCGAATCAGAAGAAAAAGAATTGGTAGAGGAAGATGAAGAAACTGTAGTAAGATTTAAACTAAAAGATTATAGTAAATACATAAAATATAAAGAGCTTTATTTTGATAAAGAAACTGGAAAACCTACAAAAATGATAATTAAAGATAGTAGCAAACAAGCAAAAATCATCATAAAATATATAAGTATAGAAATATTATAACTTGAAATATATTCAATAATTCTATTTTAATTGTAATAAATTAGGAGTGAATATTATGGTAATAAAAAGAGGAGATATGTTTTATGCTGATTTAAGCCCAGTTGTAGGTTCTGAACAGGGAGGAATAAGACCAGTTTTGATAATTCAAAATGATACTGGAAATAAATATAGTCCTACTGTAATTGCAGCAGCTATTACATCACAAACTGGAAAGGCTAAACTTCCAACTCATATAGAAATTTCATCAAGTGACAATGGACTAAAATCAGATTCAGTTGTCTTGACAGAACAGATTAGAACAATAGATAAAAGTAGGCTAAAAGAGAAAATAGGGCATATTGAAGATGGAAAAATAATGGATAAAGTAAATGGTGCAATAGGTATAAGTTTTGGATTGTAATAAAATTACTCCCTAGCATTTTGCTGGGGAGTTGATTTATATAACAATTTTTTCATTTTAAATTTATGGTTCGACACTAGCTTGAACATCAGTCTTGCCTTGAATTTCACCGTTTATATATTTTACAATACTAATTTCTGTTGCTTCATAAGTTGGAATTCTTATAATCATTTCCATTACTCCATCACAATCAATATCAATATATTCAATATCATCTAATGATAAAAATACTTTTTTTTCTTCTTCTTTTATATTTCCCCAAAATCCATTTTTTAAAGAAACAAGGTCAGCAATTTTTTCATAGTTCTCATCAAATAGCATTATTCCTGAAAAGGCTTGTGGTTCAGCTCCATTATCATTTCCATCTATATCAACTTTATATACAAGAATATGTTCAAGTTTTCCATCTCCATCTAAATCAATCTCATGTATATCAACGTCTGGATAGCCGCCTTGATCCATTAATTCCTTTGGCATTTCTTTAATAACTTTGACTTGTCTTGGAATTGCATCATATTTTATACTTGTTGCAATAGTTTTAACATTTTGAACAGTTGAAAGATTATCATAAATTTCTTCTCCAAAATAACCATCTATTTCACCAACATATTGATTATTTTCATAATTGTAATATGTTATATTATACTTTTTATTATTTTTTTTATTAATTTCCATTTCAGAAACGTCTTGAACTCCAGGAATTCTTGAAATTTCCATTCCATCATATAATACAAAATCAGTTGTTGTAGGAATCTCTTCTTTTGGAGTAGAATAAAAGTTTTCTCCATTATAATCAATTTTTATATTATCTTTATTTTTTATATTTTTAATTTCATATAGACATATAAATATACCTACTATGGCAGCAATTATTAATAAAATAATATATATTACTTTAGTAGTTTTACTTTTTGTTTTTTCTTTTGCTTTTCTCATTTTATTCCTCCAGTATTTGATTCATATTTATTTTATATTTTACCATATAACTAAAAATTTGCAAATAAAAAAAGAATATATTATCCTTAATGCTAAATTTTATTTGAAAACTCTTGACAATATTATTTTAAAGTGTTAATATTAGTATTGTTAATTGCGGGTGTGGCGAAACTGGCAGACGCGCTAGACTTAGGATCTAGTGGGTAACCGTGGGGGTTCAAGTCCTCTCACCCGCACCAATGAAGAGATATGGAAAAAAACATATCTCTTTTTTGTTTTAATAAGTGAGAGGACTTGAAAAGGAGTGGTCTAGTTTTGGCGATTGCAACAGCAATCGGCGAAACTATGACAAAAACAATCCCTTTGGATTGTTTTTACGACGCGGCCTTTGGCAAGTCCTCGAGACTATCTAAATATTGTGCAAAAATAAAGAGCAGGAATTAAACTTTCTGCTCTTTAAGTCGTTTATTTGTATCTTAATTATTATTTATATATTCTTCTACTAATTTTAATAATTCTTTTGCTGTATCTATTTGATTTTTGGTATCTTCTTCTTTAACTATAAATTCATCATCATAATCACTATCTTCTCTTATTCTATTGGCATCAACAATTTTTTTCCCTATTTTTCTTGGAAAAATTTCCGTTTTTATATAATTTTTATTAAAATATGCAATAACATCTTTATGCTTTTTGAAATCAATAGGTTCAGTAGCTAATACAGCTCTTATAGAATGAAATATAGAATAATAAGCTCTATTATTAGATGATAAATAACTTTTATGTTTATATAAAAGTTCTGCATCTTTTATTTCTTGTTTTGCTTGTTCTAATCTATGCATTACTAATTCTTTAGAAACTTTATTGTTCATTTAAAATAACTCCTTCTTTTTGTACATTCATATAGAAAGGTAAAGCTTGCAACCAATAATTGAACTTCTCTATATTCTTTATCAATGGGGAAATTGTAATATCAAAGTCGTTTTCAAATTCAATATCATAGGCAACATCATATATTTTATTTCTATATTCTATTATTTCATTATCACTTAAATCAGTTAAAATCATAATATCAATGTCAGAATCTTTGTTAAAATCGCCTCGAGCATAAGAACCATAAAGAATAATTTGCTTTAAATGACTTCCAAGTAATATAGAAACCTTGTTTGTAAAATCTTCAATAATGTTCTTTATATCATTAGGTATTTTGGTCATTTTACTTCTCCTTTCTAAAATTATTTCACATATGTATTATTATACTATACAAAATGAAATTTATCAACTATTTAGAGTTTTATGACAGGTTTAAGACATGAAAAAATTTTCAATATTGGTATAAATATATAAAAATAAGCAAAAATTATATATTTTTTTATAAAAATATGATATAATTCTAACAAAAACAAAGGAAGAAAAAATGGAAGAATTTATTGAATTAAAAAGTAATAAAGTAAAGGAAAAAAGTTCGTAAATAAAAACTAAATTTGAAAAATAATAGTGGGAGATATAATTTGTAAGAATTTTATAATAATATTAAATAAATCAAATAGGAGTTGAATATAAAAACATGAGTAATGATGAAAAAATAATAGAAATTAATAAACTTATTGGAAATCGAGACTTTTTAAAATGTGAGCTATTATATAGAAGAAGTTTATCAGAAATAAAGGCAATATTAGAAATGCCAGAATGGGAAGAAGAAAGGTTTCAAGGCTTGCTAACACCAAATATATGGCAGAGTAATTCATCAGAAATAAAAGCAATATTAGGAATGCCAGAATGGGAAGATAAAAAGTTTAAAGGCTTGCTAAAACCAACTATATGGCAGAGTAATTCAACAGAAGTAAAAGCAATATTAGAAATGCCAGAATGGAAAGAAAAAAGGTTTCAAGGCTTGCTAACACCAAATATATGGAAGAGTAATTTATCAGAAATAAAAGCAATATTAGAAATGCCAGAATGGGAAGATAAAAAGTTTCAAAACTTGTTAACACCAAATATATGGAATAGTAATTCATTAGAAATAAAGGCAATATTAGAAATGCCAGAATGGGAAGATGAAAGGTTTCAAGGCTTGCTAACATCAAATATATGGACTAGTAATCCATCAGAAATAAAAGCAATATTAGAAATGCCAGAATGGGAAGATGAAAGGTTTCAAGGCTTGCTAACATCAAATATATGGACTAGTAATCC
>CANQOG010000057.1 GCA_947625415.1 uncultured Clostridia bacterium | reverse complement strand
GGTTTGTAATATTTTTAGTAAAATTGTAATTTTAAAATTTAATAATATATTTCTTAAAGATTTTAATCTATTATTGTTATTTTTCTCTCGTTTTTTATGTCCCTTTGTTATCTTTGTTACTATATTTTTCATGTTTTGTGCAGCACATATCAGCCATGTATAGTTCTGATTTTTTTCTATTCCTTTATACATAGCATATCTATATCCATGATTTTGTTTACTATCTGCAAAACTTCTTTCTATTTTTTCTTTTCTTAATTTATATAACTCTTTTCCTCTTTCTGATAATCTTCTTTCTCTTGCTCTTTCATTTAGTTCTTCTTTTATATGTCTTCTTATTACTCTATATCCTTGTGCTTTGCAACATCCTTCTATTTCACTACATCCTTTACAATTTTCTTTGTCTGAATAATATTTATATCCATTTCTATCTATTCTTCCTGTATATGGTAAGATCACTCCTGTTTCTGGACAAATGTAACAATCATTTTCTTTATTGTATTTAAATTTATATTTCCTTACTGTTGTTTCTCCTTGTTGATATCTTCTATATCCTATTACTCCAAATATTTCTTTTTCTTCAAAATATTTTTTTATTTCTAATGTGTCATACCCTGAATCTAATGCCCATTCTTTTATATTAAATCCATATTTATTTTTTATATATTCTGCTCTTTCTATGAATGGTACTGAATCATGAATATTTCCCTTGGTTACATAACAATCTACTATGATATTTGCTTTTGAATCTACTGTCCTATGATCTAAATACATAAATCCTTTTTCTTTATTATCTCTATGATAATATCCACTTTCTTTATCTGTTTCACTTATTTTTACTTTTTTTTTTCAATTTTTTCTGTAAAATCAAATTCTTTTTTTCCTTGTTTCTTGCGTTCTTCATTTATTTCTTTTTCCAACCATTCTTTTCTTTCATGTACTACTTGTTGTACTTCTTCATAAAATTTATTCTTATTTGCATTTGCTTTTTTATGGGTTGAATCTGTAAAAAATGTTTCTCCTTTTACTAAATTATATTTTATTGCTTGCTCTACTATGTTTACAAATATCTTTTCAAATATATCTGTTCCTTTAAATCTTCTTATATAATTTTGACTAAATGTTGAATAATGCGGTGTTTCTTGACCAAATGGAATTTCTAAAAACCATCTATATTCTGCATCTACTTTAATTTTTTCACATGTTTTTCTCATTGACTTTAATCCATCTAATGCTTCTATAAATACTAATTTAAATAATACTACTGGATCAATACTTGGCCTTCCATTATTTTCGCAATATAAATCTTTTACTTCATCATAAATAAAAGAAAAATCAATATATTTATCTATTTTTCTATACAAACTATCTTCTGGAACTAAATCTTCCATTGTATACAATATCAATTCACTTTGAACATTTTCTTTTTTACTTAACATATCTTTCTCCTCTATAAATCAACTAATGTAATTATATCATTAAACAAGAAAAAATATAGATATTCCTAAGAAAAATCTACATTTTTTTGTCTTTATTTAGTTGATCTATAGACATATTTATTTTACATTACTTTTTATTAAAAAAGAAAGACCATTAACAAATTTTACTTTGTCAACGGTCTGATTGATTTAAAATCAACCTTTTTATTTTTTTACATTCCTATCATTTCTTTATAAATCTTATTTATGTCTTTTTCATCTTTATATTTATTTTCCAAGCATATTTTGCTTTTGTTCCCCTTAGAACTTCTAATAAACTTTTTTCTCACTTTTAACTTTTTCAATTTAACCAATCCATCCTTAAAATATTTTATATAATTTTATATCGTTATTAAGATTAAGTCAATAATAAACTTCTATAATTAAAAAACATTTTCATTATTACCAAATTATTGTCAAAAAAGGAGAGCTTCCATAAAGAAGAAACTCTCCTTTTTATCTACTCTGAAATTTTACCATTAAATTTTTCTTCTAGCTCATCTACCTTTTCTTCCAATTCGTGAAGTTTAACAAACTGTTCATAATCAACTTCTCCACTATTTAATATACTATCAAGATTAGCTTTTGCAATTTGTCTAGTAAATATATAAAGTTCTACAATAGCAATTATTAAAATCAGTAAAACCATAATAATTCCGCATCTTATCAACAACTTTTTCTTATGTTCATTACTCTTATTTAAATTATATAAATTTTCTTCAGCTTTTTTATCATAATCTTTCATATCAATCATCTCCCCACTTAATAATTCATTTACACTTATTTCTAATTCATTACACAAATCAAGCATAATACTTGAATCAGGCATTGACCTTCCGTTTTCCCATTTTGATATAGCTCTGTCTGTAATATTTAATTTTTCAGCTAATTGAAATTGAGTTAAATTTTTACTTTTTCTACGCTCTGCTATAAATTTTCCTATTTTAATCTGATCCATTTATCTTTTGCCTCCTTTAAAACAAGTATAAAATATTATTATTAAAAAGTCTACATACTATTGGTTGAGTATCTGAACCCTTACGCAACTAAAAATTAGAAATTAGGAATAATCCTAATTTCTAATTATAATTTTTTACAACTTCATAAAATTTTTTATTTTATTCTGATTAATACTCAGCTTGTTTTCCACCAATTATTTCCCCAGTTGTTGCATCTATATAATATTTTTTATTATATTTTTCTTTAATACTTTCAAAATCATGTTCTTTAATTTCTCCAGTTGTATGATGCTTTACTTCTACTATATAAACTACTCTTGAAACATCATCAATAACATATTTATCATCACTATTATTAATAAAATCAATACCATTTTCTAAATCGTAAATAAACAAATTCATTTTTTCAATTGACATTTCAATATTTACTTCTACTATTTCTAAAGGGCTAAGTTCTTTTTCCTTAGATATTGCAATATTTTTAGCTTCTTCTTCACTTATAACAATCTCATTATTTTCTAAACTTTCATTTTCATTAGCCTTTATAATATAAGAAATTGGTTTTCCATTAACGACCATAAAGCAATGAGCTGAAGCAGTAGTTTTATCAGCTATTCCATTATCATTTTTACAATAAATTACTTGCCAAAAATCCTTTTCTATTTCATTTAAAGCAACTTTTTGTTTTTTTGCTTCAAAAACATCATATTCATTATTTAAAATTTTCAAATCTTCATATATTTTTTTAGAAATATTTTTAGCTTCTTCTTCAGTTATATCATCACATTCATAATTTTCACTTAAAACATTTTCATCACAAAAATACTTTAATTCAGCAGTTTTAGGATTCATTTGAATCATTATTCCACTTTCATTTCTTAGTATATAATTTATTGAATCATCATAACCTCTAACTAATTGAGCCATTTCAAATTCTGCTTCTTCATAACCTAATTTGCTCAAAATTAAATTTGCTGATTTTATTATATCTTCTTCTGAAATAAAATTACTTTTTTCTTCTGTAATTTGTTGCTTTACTTTATTTTCCTCCTCTTTAATATGTTCACTATAAGATTTTTTAACAGGCTCTTTCCATATTTTTTCTGACATTTTTACTCCCGCAAATACTACTCCTGTCATCGATAAAATTAAACAGGCTACTATACCAAGTTTACTTACAATATTAAATTTTTCATTCATAACTACATTCTCCTCTTTAAGATTAGATATAGCTATTTTTGCTTTTACTTTTTCTAAAATTTTTTCTTTATTCATATTATTTAACCTCTTTTAACTTTTTTCTAATTCTGTATAATCTTTGCTTAACACTAAACTCTGAAAGCTTTTGTTCCCTAGCTATATCTTTAATTGATTTAGAAGAATAATAAAAAGCCAAAAAAATTTTTTTATCAATTTCCTTCATAGTTTCAAGTTTTCTTTCAATTTTAGAAATATCTTCTATATTGTTTTCAAAAAAATTCACATCATCATAACTATATAAACTATTTTCGTAATTAGAAATATCTAAATTTATTTTTATTTTTCTTAAATAATTTCTGACAATATTCTTTGTTATTCCTGCAATGTATGGGCTTAAAAACTTATCAATCTCTAACCTATCTTTATTTTTCCATAAAGAAAAAAATACCTCTGAAGCAATCTCTTCCTTATCCTCATTATTTAAGATGTTTTTTGACATATTATTTATGATAGTATTGATATAAGTTGAATAATCATTTATTATCTTTTCTAAATCAAGATTGTCATTATTTATATAATCACTAATTTTTTCACAATTCTTCAATTTAGATCTAAACTCCTTTTAAGATATCTTACATTTATATATTAACAAAATTTTAAAAAAAGTAACACAAAAAATGAGAAAAAGAAATAATCTCCTTTTCTCACTATAATCTTTTATTTTTATTATATTTTTCTAAAAATTCATTAACAGACATTACGTCCTCATCTTTCGGAAAACGTTTCAAATTACCTGTTATCAATTTTGCATTACAATATTTAGCAACCTCATAAAATTTTTTATAATCTTCATCAATAAAATCTACATTTAATGGTTTTACTACTACTGATTTGCCATAAATCTCAATCCAATTTAGTAAAGACTCAACTTGATTTTCTGGAAATTCAAATTTTGGTCGCATAAGAACATTCCTATATTCTAATAAAATTCTATAATCATAACATGGCGTTATTGCACCTCCTAAAATCATACTCATTACTATTGCAGGAGAGCCATCTTTTGACCAAAATGAAGATACCAAAACATTAGTATCTATTACAACATTCATTGCTACTCCCCCTTACGAACTTTTTTAATTTCAGCTTCTATTTCATCATCACTTATATAACCATTTTTAGCAGCTTTAGCTTGCATTGAATTAAAAGCTATCATTGCTTTAGCCTGTCTAACAGCTTTTAACACTTCTTCTAAATCGCCACCTTCTATATCAAAAAGTAACGCTGTAGGTTTTCCATTATTTGTTATAACAACTTCACCATCATTTGCTAAGTTATCCCAAAGCGTTTTTGGAGTAGTTCTTAAATCCCTAACTGTATAAAATTTCATATTAATCACCTCTAAATATATTATACTTTTTTGTATCACCATTGTCAACAAAATATGATACATTATTTGACTAATTTTAATCAAATAAAAAATGAAATCTTAATTTGATTTCATCTTTTACTTTTACTATTCTTCTAGCTTATTATAATCATCTAGAAAGTGATAAAACTTATCACCTTTTCTATAAGAAATGATTGTATCAAGATTTACATTTTGAACACTTCTAAAAATATTTATATCTATATTAGAATAAATTTTTCGTAAATCTTTGATAAGTTTTTTCATTTCCTCTCTTTTAGATTTACCATCATTATTATCACACATTGTATAATGTTCCGTAAACCTACATGCACATTGAATAAAGTCTAAATTATTTTTTTCTCTCCAATTAATAATATTAGCTTCTTTTACGTAATATAATGGTCTAATAAGCTCCATTCCAGGATGTGATGTACTTTTTACTTTAGGCATCATTGTTTGCATCTGAGCTCCATAAAACATTCCCATAAGTATCGTCTCAATTACATCATCAAAATGATGTCCAAGAGCAATTTTATTACATCCTAATTCTTTTGCTTTTTCATATAAATAACCTCTTCTCATTCTTGCACATAAATAACAAGGATGGTCGTCAATATGAACAACTCTATTAAATATATCTGTTTCAAACATTATAATTGGAATGTTTAAAAGTTTAGAATTATCAATTATTTTTTGTTTATTCATTTCATTATATCCTGGATTCATACACAAAAAAACTAATTCAAAATTCATTTGACCATGTCTTTTAAGCTCTTGAAAACATTTTGCCATAAGCATAGAATCTTTTCCACCAGAAATACAAACAGCAATTTTATCATTCTCTTGTATCATTTCAAATTCCTTTATTCCTTGAATAAACTTCTGCCATATTTCTTTACGATAACTTTTTATAATAGTTCTTTCTATTTCTTGATATCTTTCCACTAATAGCTCCTAATTTTATTTCATCTAATAAATTTTTATAAATAATACCACGAAAATAATTATATTTCAACAATTATTTAATTTCTTTTACTTCAAATCCTGCTTCCGTAATAACATCTTTAATTTCTTGATTATCTATTTCTTTTGAAGATTCAACAATTGCATTTTTATTTTCTAAGCTTAC
This sequence comes from uncultured Clostridia bacterium, assembly GCA_947625415.1. GTDB lineage: Bacteria > Bacillota > Clostridia > TANB77 > CAG-508 > Scatovivens. The sequence continues at coordinate 2,958 of CANQOG010000057.1, read as the reverse complement.
TTCTACTTTTTCTACTCCCTCTAAAGAGCCTAAAGCCTTCTCCACAGTCATTTTACAATGATTACATTGCATACCTTCAACACTAATTTTCTTTACAAATTTTTCCATTTTAACATTTTCCTCCTCTAATTTTAAATTATTATTTTGAGCCTTAAATTTTCTTAATCTTAAGGCATTTGTAACTACACAAACAGAACTAAAGCTCATAGCAGCAGCTCCTATCATTGGATTTAACTTTAGTCCCAAAATTGGATAGAAAACTCCGCAAGCAACTGGAATTCCAATTGTATTATAGAAAAACGCCCAAAACAGGTTCATTTTAATATTTTTAATAACACTTCTGCTTAAAGAAATTGCAGTAGCAACATCTAATAAACTATTTTTAATTAAAACAACATCAGCAGATTCTATCGCAATATCTGTTCCAGAACCTATTGCGATTCCAACATCTGCTTTTGTTATAGCTGGACTATCATTGATTCCATCACCAACAAATGCAACCTTTTTTCCTAATTCTTGCAACTTTGCAACTTCTTTTTCTTTATCTTGTGGCAATACTTCAGCTATTACCTTATCAATTCCAAGCTTATTTCCAATTGTTTCTGCAACAACCTTATTATCACCTGTTATCATTGCAAGTTCAATATTCTTTTTCTTCAATTCTTTAATTGCTTGATAACTTGTTTCTTTTATAGGGTCTGCAACCGCAATAATTCCAATAATTTTACTCTCATCAGAAAAATATAAAACTGTTTTTCCGTCTTTTAACAATTTATCTTTTTCAGATGAAATATCGCTTATATTAATATTATTTTCTTCCATAAAAGCAATATTACCACCAAAATATTCTTTATTATCAATTTTTCCTTTTACGCCTCTACCTGAAACAGCTTCAAAATCTTTAACATTAATTAGCTCTATATTTTCTTTCTTTGATTTTTCTAATATTGCTTCAGCAAGCGGATGCTCTGAACTTTTCTCTAAACTTCCGGCAATTTTCAATAATTCTTTCTCATCAATTTTAGAAATTATATCAGTAACTTTTGGTTTTCCTTCTGTTACTGTTCCTGTTTTATCTAAAACAACAGTATCAACTAAATGAAGCAATTCTAAACTTTCTGCTGATTTTATCAAAATTCCATTTTCTGCACCTTTTCCATTTCCAACCATTATTGCCACTGGAGTTGCTAAACCCAAAGCACATGGACATGATATAACTAAAACTGCTATTCCCATTGTAAGAGCAAATTCAAAGCTTTGCCCTGTAAGAAGCCATACAATAGTTGTAATAATTGCAATTGCAATAACAACAGGAACAAAAACACTACTTACTTTATCAGCAATTTTTGAAATAGGAGCTTTCGAATTACTAGCCTCTTCTACCAATTTTATAATCTGTGAAAGAGTTGTGTCATCTCCAACTTTTGTAGCTTTCATTTTTAAATATCCATTTTTATTAATTGTTCCAGAAACTATATTGTCACCAACTGTTTTTTGAACAGGAATACTTTCTCCTGTTATACTTGACTGATCTATATTTGAAGTTCCTTCTATAATAACTCCATCTACTGGAATACTTCCTCCAGGTTTAATTGCAATTATATCTCCAGAAACTATTTCTTCTAATTCAAGTTCTACTTCTTTTCCATCTCTTATAACATTAGCAGTTTTAGGAGCTAAATTAATTAGTTTGCTAATTGCATCACTTGTTTTTCCTTTTGATTTAGTTTCTAAATATTTTCCAACTGTTATTAATGTAAGTATTGTTCCAGCAGATTCAAAATAAATATCAGATGAATATCTATTTACTAAATCCATTTGATTGTGTCCTAAACCATAACCAATCATATATATTGCAAAAACTCCATAAATAGTAGCAGCAGAGCTTCCCATAGCAATTAGTGAATCCATATTTGGAGTTCCTTTAAATAATCTTTTAAATCCTACTATAAAATAATTTCTATTTACATATATGATTGGAAGCAATAGCAAAAACTGAGTAAAGCCAAAAATTAAAGAATTTTGGCTTCCATGAAATAAATCTTTTATTATTTGAGGAACTGGCAAGCCAAACCATTCTTTTAACATATGGTGCATCGCAATATACATAAGAGGAACCAAGAAACATATTGATATAATAAGTCTTTTTTTCATTGACTTAATATTTTCTTTTTGCAAATCTTTATAATCTTCTTGTTTCTTTTCTTTCTTATTACCAACAATACTAGCACCATAGCCAGCTTCTACAACAGCTTTTATAATTTCATCCTCATTGACAACTTGTTCATCATATTCAACCATCATATTATTTGATAATAAATTTACATTTACATCTTTAACACCTTCTAGTTTTCTTACAGCTTTATCTACATGTGAAGAGCAACTAGAACAAGTCATTCCTGTTACATCAAATTTAACCTTTTTCATAACTATATCCCTCTAAATTATTGTAATTTTTTGATTAACAACATTACATCTTCTATTATATCCAAATTTCCATTTTGAACATCACGAACAACACAAGATTTCAAATGATTTTCTAATATATTATTTCCAAGACTTTTTAAAGCCTGACTAACAGCAGCAATTTGAACCAAAACATCATCACAATATCTATCGTCAGAAATCATTTGATTAATTCCCCTTATTTGCCCTTCTATAATATTTAATCTTTTAGTTAACTTTTTCTTTTCTTCATCAGACCTATATGTTTTCTTTTGCCCGTTTTCACAGCAACTTCCACATTTTTCACATTCCACTTTTTCTCACCTCAGATATGTATTATATACCCCCACAGGGTATTTGTCAATACAAAAAAATAAGTAGCTTTTTAAGCTACTTAAAATCCTACATAAATATTTTCTTTATCACAATAAAAATATTGTCAATCATTTTTGAAAATGTCTTAAAAATTTTTATATATTAGCACTAAATTTTTAGTTTAGTGCTAATATTTTT
>CANQOG010000056.1 GCA_947625415.1 uncultured Clostridia bacterium | reverse complement strand
TATGATATAATAAAGAGGTGGTGATAAAATCACCGCTATAGTTATAGTTTGCTATTAAACTTTGATATGATATAATTAGATATGCTTCAACTTTTTCTTTTTTCATGTTATAGTTTGCTATTAAACTTTGATATGATATAATTCTTTTTCATAAGCCTGTTGACTTACCATTGTTATAGTTTGCTATTAAACTTTGATATGATATAATAAAGAGGTGGTGATAAAATCACCGCTATAGTTATAGTTTGCTATTAAACTTTGATATGATATAATTCAAAGAGCAGTCTGGTCAACTGCTCTTTTGTTATAGTTTGCTATTAAACTTTGATATGATATAATTATCGATGTGTTGACCACACATCTTTTTTTGTTATAGTTTGCTATTAAACTTTGATATGATATAATACCAGCATCTATAACGCTTAATATGACTGCTTTTTCTAAAATTATATCATAAAAAAAGAAGATTTATTTATAAAAAATAAGTCTTCTTTTTCATTTTTAAAATAAACTTAATTGTTCAGTATTTACTTTTCTTTCTTTAACAGTTGGCTTTCCTACTAAAAATTTCATTTCTTCATATTGTTTTTCAGTAACTGTTAAACATCTTATTGAACCTTTTTCAGGTAAACTTGCACTTAACCTTTTTAAATGTTTATCAGTCATATCTGTTCCATTACAAAGTCTTGAATATACTGAAAATTGAACCATATCATAACCATCATTTAATAAAAATCTTCTAAATTGACTATAAATTTTTCTTTCTTTTTTTCTTACCACAGGTAAATCAAAAAATACAATTATTCTCATAAACTTACTACTCATAGCTATGTATTTGTATTGGTAATATTTCTGGTAATTCTAATTTAGAATAATCCCTTTGATTTATTGCTGTAGTATAAGAAGAAATCATAACATTTATAGCATTATTTACCGACTGTAACTTTCCTTGTATTTTAACATCAACATTTAAAAGATTAACAAGCTCTGCTCTTACATATTTATTAAATTCTACTTCTTCAAAAATATTATTTTTTACCCATAAATCAACTATAGGTCTAAATGGTTCTATAAAATCATCAACTAAGTTATAACTATTTAATTCACTTTTATGATGAATTCCAATAGATGGTATATAGCCATAAGAAACTATTGTCCTAGCTATTGCACCTCTTATAATTGAATATCCATAATTTAAAGATGCATTAAATATATCATCATAATTTCTGTTAAATTTATTTCCAAAAAGTGAATTAAAATATTCTTTAGCAGCTATGGCTTCTTTATTTTCAGTATCACCAGAATTAACCTTTTGTGATAAATTTTCTAAATATTTATAATCTTTTATTTTATCACTTAATCTTAATACCTCCGCTTGGTTTAAAATCTTTTGAACTATTATTTTTTGCCAACAACGTTTCTTAAAAGCTTCTGTCATTTTCAACTGATTTTTTATAACTTTCAAGCTTCTACTATGACTAGCAAAAGGAATAAAAACACCATTTGGTAAATGTTTATCATCACAACTATATAATACTATTTTATTATCGGCAATCATACTCATTGCCTTTGCCGATATACTTATCTGTGGAGTTTCAAAAACTATTGACGAAATATCTTCTAATGGTATATTCCACTCTTCATCTTGAGTTATTTTCAACTGTCTATTTTGAACAGACAATTTTGTCGGTTGTGTAATCATTACACTTCTCCAACTCAAATTACTAAACTTCCTCCCTTTTTTCTTTATTTATTTTTGAAATATTACCTAAAATATCTACATTATACTTTTCAAATATTTCTAAATTCTGTACGCCCACTCCTCTAATTTTTTCCTCACCATTTGGTGATAATAAACTAATTGCTGCTGTACTTCTATCAGTTCCTGTATAATATCCCAAAAATTCTTTTTGATTTTTCTTTTTAATTTTTACCAAATCATTTGGATATAAGCTAAATCTAAAATTATACTCTTCAGTCATTTCTATCCAATTTTTTTCATCTTTCGAAGAAACTATTGCTTTATTTGGCAATTTCTTCTTAGTAAAATCAGAAACATATATTGGAACTAAATAATATTTATTATCTTTTCCAAATACATCAACTCTTACCATATTGTCATTTTCAGCTAGTGATTTATTTTTCTTTAAGAATACACCAGAATTTCCCATAGATGGAACTTTTATACTTCTAACTATTGGCGAATTACCGTTTTTACTATGTTTCCTATATTCTGTAGCAAAAGCCTTATCAGCTTTAAAATCATTTTCCTTCATTTTTTCATAAATGTCGTCATACATTTTTTTGTCACTCAAATATAATATTTCAAATTCCTTATTATTTACAATATTTTCTATTTCTTGCTTTGATATATTTTTTAAATTTTTCTTTACAACTGTAAAATTATAACCTTTTTCTATAAATTTAGTTGACCTAATTGTTTCTTTATGAGCTTTACCAGTTATCTTTCTTTCAGGCATTCTTGAAACAAATATTGGCTTTATGTTTTCAATATCAATATCATCATAATTCCAAAATTCTCCATATTTTAAGGAATATAATTTTCCATTTATATCTGGATCTTCCATTCTTGCAAAAACCTCTTCTCTAAATTTTGGCCATGGCTCTTTTATAGAAATATCAACATTATACTTATTATCAATAATTTCTCCAGTTTCATTATCCATTTTTTCTGTATTTATATGTAAAACCTTTTTTCTACTATAATTAGAAATTTTCTTTATATTTTCATTTGTTGCACAAGCAATAACAACAGCATCTTGAGCATGATGCTTATCCGATTCTTCTCTGTTTTTACTCAAACCCCAATAATGCCTTAATACAGCTGTTGCAGAACCATTTATCGTATAAACTTTTCTTTTTAATTCACTATCTGCAAATTTCAAATTATTTGCTATATAATTATACATAAATTTTGAAATATATCTTGTATCATTTATATTTCTAGAAATCCACTCTTTAGATTTACCATCGTTAAAGTTTTTTATTAATACGTTCTCTTTTTTCTTATGATTAAACTTATATGTCAAATTCACAAAAATTTCAAAAGAATTCCACCTCTCCTTGTCTTCACCAAAATATTCAAAAGGAGTTCTTTCTTTTTTTCTTTGATTTTCATCAGTTAACACTAAAACTTTGTTATTATAACTATCATCAAAGCATCTTGAAAATGGAATAATATGATCAATTTGAACAAAATTATCTTCAAAAAGCCTTTCAGCTGGTATACTTTTTAAGGAATAAGCACATTTTCCATCTTGTTCTCTCCATAGTTTAACTTTTAATATATCAGAATATTTTGGCTCAGATTTAGTAAAAAATTCCTTAAAGTTTTCTTTAATATAGTCTTTTATTTTTTCATTATTTTCAAAATTTTCTTTTTGCCTAAATTCAATTGCTTTTCTTTCATCATAAGATTTTGACAAATCTCTCGCAGTTTCAATATAAATTGCTTTTGGAGAACCATATTTATCAATAATTGCATTTATTACCTTTCTAGTTTGAGAAACAGCTCTTAAAACTACTGGATTTAAAACCATATCATCTAATTCAGAAATTGGTGGCAATTTATATTGTAATTCATTTTTACTTCCTTTAAATTCATATCCAGCATCTTCACATGCTTTATCATATGTCAAACCTTTTTCCAAATTAGGAATTATTTTTTCCATTGCTTTATATGATAAATGACCAAACTTAGTAAAATTAATACTTAAAGCAACTTCAATTAAAGCTTCATCTACATTTTTCTCAATTAAATAATTTTTAATTGATTCATCTGTTTTATTTCTAACTAATGCATCAGCTAAAATATTTTGCATTTCAGGATTATTTTTTATTAGCTCAAATTTTTCCTCTTTGTTTATCTCTCTCAATTGTAATCTTATCTTGTGCCATCCTTCAAGCTTTACAAATCTTTTATCTTCAACTAGTTTTATTATTTCTTCTTCAGTATAATCTTTATCTTTTTTCTTTTTTGGAATAATATAAGTTAAGTCTACAAATCTAGCATTTTCTGGCAATTTCAGTTTTTTCCTTATTTGATAATATTTAATTTCAGTTTGCTCATAAGCAAGATTAGTTAATTTTTTCTTTTCATCATTCGTTAAGTCTAATTTCTGTCCATCTATATCTATTTTTAAATTATTTATTTTTTGCAATAACATAAATCGTTCAAAGGTGTAACTATTCTTTGGAGCTCTGTATTCATCTTTTTCAAATGTACATCTTCCAAGCATTTTTTCTAGTAATTCTGGAGTAATAAAATCTTTTTGAAATAACATAATATTTAAATATTCATTTTCAAATTCTTCACTTGCATAATTACTTGAAAATTTTCTTTGAGATTCAAACAATTTATGAACTTCATCAACAAGCATACTTCTTAAAACAGTATTATTATACTCTCCGCCTTTATTACGCTTATTTTGAATAAATTTTTCATCTTTATAAAACATTTCCCCTAAAGTTCGATAATTTTTTTCTTCTAATATTCTTTTATTTTCTTGTGTTCCTTTACTTAATTTTCCAACTTCTTTATTTTCATCGTCAGTCTTTCTATTTGACTTGTATCCTCTTCTTTTTGCAATACTAGTTAAGACTCTAGCAAAATCTTTTCTATCTAGTTTTTGTTCAAGACCCAAAACTCTTAATTTCCATACATCAATACTTGAATCTGTTAAAACATATAAACTTTCTAGCTCTTCTTTTGAAACTAATCCATATTTTAGAAAAGTTTCTTTTACTTTTTTCATCCTAGTTTTACGTCTTCTAATTCTTCTTCTTGAACTTCTTGCTTCTCTTCTTACTAAATTTAAAGCTTTACCATCTGTCTCTTCCGCTTTTTTTAAAATTCTAACTCCTAAATCTTCAATTCTATTTTTATCATTATTTATTACAGCCCAACCCACAGAAGCAATTCCAATATCTAATCCAATCGTATAATTCATAATTTTTACATCCTTTATTATAATTTACATAATATTCTATCATCAAACTTTCTTTATGTCAATAAAAAAGAAGATACCCTATACATTATTGTATAGGGCGAACTTCGCACTCAAAGTTTATTATAGTAACCTATTAAACTTTGATATGATATAATATATTTATTATAATACATTTTTTCAATATGTCAAGAAAAAAATAGTATTTGTCGTTTTACATCAAATAATAATATTTATTTTAGATCACACAACTAATTGGATGTGAAAACATGAATGCAAAAAACAATTCTTTTTGATATAGTGAGAATTATACATGTGTAGAAAAAAAGATATACTGATAATTTATCTAAATATATTTATATCGGAGAAAAGTTAGAAAAAACATTAGATGACGAAACTTATTCATTAGTAGAAAAAATTATAGATATCATAATTTATTTGGAATTGTTGAATTAGAAGAAAACTTTGTTGAAGTTTTTTCATTAGCTATATCACTATTACTAGAAGCTATTTCAGAAAAATAAATGTATACCTTCTTACTAATTTTCCGAAAGTTTTTAAAGCATATTAAAAAATAGGGACTATTTACTTAGTAATTACTATTTCATATTTAACTTTTATAATACTTTCCAAATTTCTTCTTTAAATCCTATAAAGATACCTTTATCTGTGATTAATAGAGGTCTTTTTATTAACATTCCATCACTTGCTAACAATTCTATTTTCTCTTTATCACTCATAGTTACTAATTTATCTTTTAGATTTAATTCTTTATACTTTAGTCCACTTGTATTAAACCATTTCTTTAATTCTTGTCCACTATTTTTTACCCATTCAGTCAATTCTTGAACTGTTGGTGTTTCAGTAGTAATATTTCTATCTATAAATTCAATATGATTTTCTTCTAACCATCTTTTAGCTTTTTTACAAGTAGAACATTTTGGATATTCTATAAATATATTTTTCATTACTCTTTTCTCCTATAAATGGTATTCCCACAAGCTTAGCTTTCCTTTTGCCTCTATTGGTTTATCAAATATTTCTACATTTTCCAACTGCCAACCATAATTTTCTTTAAAAGAACTATCTGTATATATATCTTTATTTTCTTTTAATAGCATTTTCTTAAATTCTGGCGACATTTTTATACAATTTACCAGTCTAACTTTTCCTAAAATTTTACCTGTTGGCATATCTTCCGGTATATATTTAGCTAATCTTTCCATTGCTTCTTTATCAATTTCTTTGCCTGCATGAATTAGTAAATCTCCCCTATATTTAGTTTGCCAACTCCTAAATTCAAATCTTTTATCTTTTTGCATTATCAAAGTTGCCCATGGTTGTTTTATAGTTAATACTTTCATAAATTTTCCTCTTTTAATATTTTACTAAATAATTCTCTAGTATTATCATATGTAATCGCTTTTATTGCATCATCAAATGTCATCCATTCCATTGATTTTATTTCACTTTCTTGATATTTTTCATTTCCACTTATTTTTTTAGCAATAAATAAAACAACTTGCTTAAATGTATCTTTATCTGTAATATATTCCATTGTATACCTTCTATTTTCATCTATTTCTACATCCAAATTAGTTTCTTCCTTTACTTCTCTTATTGCTGTTTCTATTTCTGTTTCGCCAATTTCTATATGTCCTTTTGGGAATCCCCAATGCCCTTGAGTCTGTTGAATTAAAAGCACTTTATCTTTTTCTATAATAATACATCCACATGACTTTTCTTTTTTTAAATTATTCATCTTATAACCTCACTTTCAATCAAGCATTGCAAAATCGGATTGTAGATTATGTTTATTACCTAATTTTGTTTTATTCTACATTTTCATTAATCCATTTTTCCATTTCTTCAGTCAAACATCTTATTTCTGTTCTCGAAATGGCAGGTACTTGATAATCATGTATTGATTTTATTATCTCAACAATTTCATTTATTTTATCTGACCTTGTTCTAAATTCAAGTTTAAATTCTTCCTTTGTTTCTATTTTTCCTCCCCACCAATAATCTGATTTAACTTTATATATTTGACTTCCTGCAACTAACTTTTTCTCCATTAAAGTTGTTGAAATCCTATCTGCTATTTCTTGTTTATCGCATAATGTTGTTACAATATAATAGAAATAATGATAATATTCTGGCTCATCTTCATCTTCGTCTTCGTCATCATAAAATTCATAATCCGCAAAATCTTCTGGTTTATATCCATATTTCTGCAATTCTTCATCATTTTCTATTTTTTTAATAATTGATTTTGTTTTACTCACAGGAAAAGGCACTTCAGAGCCTAAATAATATTTTGCTTCTATTACCAATGCTACAACATCATTTCCTGCCCTATTTACAAGTACTTTATCTCTTGTTTTAACAGATTTATCATCACTTAAATAATTATAGAAATTATATGAATCTAAATCATCAGCATATACTACTGATACATAATAGTATTCCTTATCAAAATCTTCAATTTTAGGTATTCTTGACTTCATATTATCTGTATAAATATCATATATACCTATATTTTCTACTTTTTCATTTTCTAAATTGTTAAATAAATCATAAGGTATTTCTTTTCTATCCTTTAGATAAACACTTGTCCAAAATCCTTTTAAATCTGCTATTTCTTTTGCTTTTCTTAAACTATCTATTGAATATTTTTTTAGATACCTTTCATTTAATATCTTAACCATAGTTGTATTCATCAAAAACTCAAAACCATTTATGATTTTTATTATTTTCTCATTTCCAATATTAACTGAAGGATTTTCTATTGTAAAATCTATATATGCATTTAATAAATGTTTTGCTATTTCTCTTAATTCCACAATTCCACCAATTGAAGGAAATTTAACAAGAGCATATCCTTTTTCATTATTATCTTCTAATTGAAAACCAGCAATTACAACTCTATATCCTTCCCATTTTTCATATCTCTCAAGTAATTTTAAATCTGGTTGCTTTTTATCTATTGTTTCTAATTCTTTTGTTATTTCTCCCTTAAAAGGATAGAATGTTACCCATTCTTTTATATATTTTTAACAAAAAGGTTTTATTTTTATATCAGGGCAATTATAATCTTTTTCATTTTTTAAATTTAATAATTCTCTGCATATAATATGTTCCCTTGAAAATTCTTCTTTTTTCTCTATTTGTATAACTAAAGTTTCTTCAATATCATATAAAAAATAATTATCAATCTCATATTTTTTGAAATTCCAATATTTCTTTTCAAGATATTTTTCAAATTCAATTAAAAATTCTTCAAAATTACTCATTTGTATTACCTTTGCTCTTTTATTTCTATATTATTAATTAAATCTACATTATTTTAATCCATTTTTTCAATTTCGAATATATATTTTCTAAAACAATAAAAACCATTAGCAATGGCTTGTCAACAGTCTGATGATTCAATGTTGAATCATTTTTTGTTTAGAACATCTTCATATTATATAATTTTTTAGCAAAATCCTTATATTCTTCTAATTCCTCATTTATAAAATCTAAGTCTAATTCTTCTCTTCCTTCATCATTTGGATAATACTTTTCATATCCCCATGTTCCACCACAATCTTCTGGATATGCACCTAATTTTGCTTTTATACAAATTGGCTTTTCTATTTTTTCATTTACTTCTTTTTCTATTAAAATATCGTGTACCCAATTATCTCCAAAGTCATATATAAATTTTATTCTTTTATATTTTTTTAAATAATTATCAATTTTTTCTTTTCCAGAATCTAGCGTTTTCCCTCTTATACTTTCTATACCATATTCATCTTCTGAAGGTATTCCTATAAATTGTCCCATCTTATGCAATGTTGCACCTACTTCAAATTCATATAAATGATATCCACACCATTTATGTATTGCTTCCTTTCTCAAAAATTATATCACTTACTATAAATTATTTAAATACATTTTTATAAAAATGTGTTTACTTATATTAAGTTTCACCCTAACCGTAACTAAGTATGACAATTTTGTCTAAAACTGTAACAAAAAAGCACCTACTAAACCATAGCAAATATTTATTAATCTCTTAGTTGTGGGAACAAAACTCGAACTTACGACCTTCGGGTTATGAGGGCTACTTGAGAGGTTTATGTAATTTAGTGAAATCAAGGGTTTTAGGCTGTATATCAATAAAAATTGGGGAAATGATTTTTAGAACATTTGTGTCATTTTTTGAACTTTTTTGAGGATTTTTTCCCCAACTTTTCCCCAAGTGTTTTGGTACACTTGTTCGTAATATTTTAACTAAAATGGGAAACCTAAAAATTTATTTTGGAGGTTTTAAAAATGGAAAAAATTACTTATCACAAAGAAGGAGATTATTTAATTCCTGATT
>CANQOG010000055.1 GCA_947625415.1 uncultured Clostridia bacterium | reverse complement strand
GTAAAAATATTCTATCAAATCGGTATCTCTTATTCAATTTTTTTCTAAAATTTCCCTACTAAAAGTTTATACTAACATTAAGCAAAAAACGCAATTTTAATTTCTTTATCTTTCATCTTTAGTTTTCTTAAAATCTTTTATCATTTGATTTAATCTAGGAAATTGACTTGAGTTTTTTAATACACCATCTGTTAATTTTAAAAATTGTTCTAAAGATATAGCTTCATATTTACACTCATTTGTAGAATAAATATAAATATCTATTCCATCTTTTTTCTTATCGACAGCTATACAATTTTTATAATCCTTTTCTTCCCCATTTGTTTGATAACAATCAATAATATGTATATCAGCCATTTCTCTATGTGAAAACAATTCTTTTAACATATTTTCATGATGTCTTTTTCTTTCAAAATATCCCATTTCTTTATTTTCATGAATATCAATATTTTCTAAAACAAATTTAACTTTTTCAGGTAAACTTTCAAAATAACCAATATCTGATTTTAGCAAATATAAATAATCATCTGAATAATAATTTTCACTAGAAATATATCCAATTTTTCTATCAATTTGCTCTATTTCAAATCTAGGAATAACTCTTTTTTCACTTTCAAACTCAGACTCTAATCCAAAAAATGTTGTAAAAGAATGTGATTGAATATTAGGCAAATCATTTTGTAAATCGACACTAAAGCTTCTTCCACTTTTAAGATTAATTACATTATAAACATGTGGGCAAGTTTTATCATCATTAGCGCATGTAACCGCAATAATATTTGTTCCTAATTCTTTTAACACATATTTTAAGATATAAGCCAAAGATTTACAAATTATAATGTTTGATTCCATACTTTCATCTAAATCATATAAAGTCTTACTATCACTATATATTTGCTTTTTAGTTTTAGAATTTCCAAACATAAAATTTAAGTTAAAAGAAAATCTTTTTCCTAAATCTAAATAAACATATCTAATTATTTCAAGTTCAGACATATCAGGATGTTGCTGAACATATTGTTTTGTTTTCTCAACATATTCTTGTAATTTACTCATTTTTCCATACCATTCTATTTTCTTTAAATTCATAATTTAATCTATTTTCTTCTAGCAAATATGATAGATATGACCTAACAGTACTTCCTATCAAAACATATTGATTTGGATTAATAGTTAAGCTATATTCATCAAAAATAGATTTTAAAATTTCTTCAAAAGTTTTTTCTTTTTTACAAATCTCACAAATTTTTTCACATATTTCATAAATTTTATTCTTATTAACATCAATTAAAGAATTTATATCATTAGTTGCTTCACAATGTGAAGGAATATAAAGTTTTCCTTTTAATGTTTTTAAAAATTCCAAAGTATTCAAATATTCTTTAACATCATAAATAAAAAACAAATGATATTTTGAAATTGTTTCAATACTAAATAAAGAATCAGCTAAAAAATATATATCATCTGATGTTTTAATTCCTATCATGTCAAAAAAATGGCCTCTTAATGTAAAATATTCTAAGCCTTTTGGAAGATTATTGTCTATTGATGTAACAACAGATTCTTTAGCTAGCAAAAACTTATTTTGTATATCTTTAAATGGATATCCACCATATAAAAAAGCTGGTTCTAAAATAGGGTTTTCAGTAATTGCCCTTTCAATTTTATAAGCGAGAATTTCACAACCAGTTCTATCTTGAATAACTTTGTTTCCTCCAATATGGTCTGCATTCGCATGAGTTATAATTATTCCTTTAACTTTCCATCCTTGTTCTTCTATTATTTTCAAAATTTTCTTTCCAGCTTCTTTGTCATTTCCACTATCAATCAAATAAACATTTTCATCATCTATTTTATATATTCCTATATTTGTTGGGTTTTTAATATAATATGTTTTTTCTCCAACTTTTTCTAATTCCATGTTTCTTCTCTCTTTCAACTCTAATATTAATAATATATCACAAAATCAAAGTATTTACAAGAAAATAAAAAAAGAGCCTAGTAGCTAAATTTCTTAAGCTACACAAACTCTTTATTTTAATCTTTTTAATACTATATTAATCTTTTGATTGGAATGAATCTAAAATTTCTCCAGTTACAGCGTCAACATAATATTCATATTCATAACGGCCATAATCAAAGCTTATTTCAAAAATTGTATTTTCGTATTTCATTTTATTTTCTAACTCAATATCTAAATCATAAATATCATTTTCTGTTATATTTAAGTCTTTTAATACTATATCTAAAGCTTTATCTCTTGAAATATATTTACTAGAAGTTACTTCTGAAACATCGCTTTCTTTAGCTACGTTACTTTTATTCTCATTACTAATTGAATAGTCTTTATTTTCATATTTATCTTCTAATCTGTCATACTTTTCATCAAGGGCTTCATATTTTAAAGCTAAAAATACAACTCCTCCAACTAAAACTATAATAACAATTAACAAAATTACTGTAGCCAAACTATTCCCATTTTTCTTTGAAAATTTCATAATCATACCTCCTATATAAATTTAACAATATCATAAAAAGAAGTATTTTTTCAGCATTTGCTTTATAAATTATTCAACATCTTTTTTCCATAATCCATGTTTATTACAATATCCATATAAAACTGAACCTGGAACATAACAAAACTTAGCTTCAGCTACCTCTCCTGGTTTAAATCTAACCATACATTGCTTGCTATCTGTTACTAAACATACCCATTCAATATAATGCTCATCTTCCATAACATGATTTACTTTTACTAAAATTTTATCTCCTGATTTTTCATAAGTTGGAACATGTTTCTCAACTGCTGCATCAACTGAATTTGGAACTAATTTCTCCATTTCTTCTCCACAACATTGAATTCCACATTTACAATTACAGTCCTCTAATACATTTACTAATGCTCCACATGATTTACATTTTCTTATAACTAACTCTTTCATATTTTAACCTCCTATTTTTCAATTATTATATCACAAAATCTATTTATATACTATCTAATTTTGCATAAAAATTTGTTGCCCTTTTACTAAATCATAATTTATCAAATCACTAGAATCTAAATTTTCTTTATTCATGTCAATTCCAGTAATTTGACTATTTTCATAAGTCACATAATAATAAATTCCTTTATCCATATTACAACAAGAACTATAAATAGTTATCTCATATTTTCCTTCACCCATATGAACTAACCCTCTTTGTTGATATACAGAACCTAATATATGGAAAAATTGGCTTATACTTTCTGATTCAGAATCACCTGATTTTGAATTCATCCTTGTAAATGTTGCTTTTACAAATCTAGAAGCAGATGATAAATCTCCTGGCAACCCTATTGCTCCCATGCCTCGACTATAAGTATCTAAATTTAAATTTTTTGAGAAATTATTTACAGCCTGCTCAGTTGATAAACTCATATAATTATTTAAATTAAACATATGAATATCAAAAGTTGGATTATTTGTTAAAACTCCAACAGGATTATCATATATTTTTAGCCCATCTTTTACGCTCTCAACTGTTATTGACTTTTCCTTATCTGAGATTATCCAATGAAGTGGAGAAGCTGGTAATTCGTCACTAAAATTAATTTTAGCAATATTGATATTTTTCAATAACTTTCTTGCCTCTTCAACATTAGAACACTGCGATAAAATATAAGGAATAAATTCAAAAGGAGCAACATTATTTTTTTCTTCATCTATTTCCTTATAGTCAGCATTAGTTGGAAAATTTAGTCCCGCCATTCCTAATCCTTTTTCATTTATAGCATCATAATAAAGTGGAAAATTACTTGAAACATACGCCATTCCTATAATTGCATAATGGTTACTTATCTCTCCAGCTTGCCTAAATTTAAATTCATAATTCCTAGGAGTTATTGTAACAGTTTCTTTATATGAATATTCTAAATCTAGATTTCTCCCAAAATAATGGTCTTTTGTATAATAAGTTATTGCTGTACACATAAATTTTTCCTCCTCTTATCTAATTTCAAAAAGAATTATATAGTAAAAGCAAATAATTGTAAATAATTATTTGCTTTTACATCTATTATAATTTTCTTAAATTTATGTTGCAATTTGTTTTCTTACCTGCACTTATTATATTATCTAAAGAAATTTTATCTTTATTCTCTAATACTGCTTCCATTGCAGCTTCATTTAATATTGTTTCAACACCAGAACAACTCAAATTTTCAAAACTAAGAGCTAATTTAGCTTTATCTATATCATCAGATAATTTTTTCTTTTTAGTATATAAATCTATTAACTTCATTCTTGTATCAAAATCAGGATTTGAAATATTGTATCTTAAGTCAAATCTTCCAGGTCTAATCAATGCAGGGTCTAAAGAGCTATATGAATTTGTTGCAGCAATTACTAATATTCCGTCTTGTGATTCAAACCCATCCATTTCATTAAGCATTGCTGTTACTATTCTATTGTTTTCTTTGTCAACTCCTGTACCAGCATAATTTCTTCTTTCTCCAATACTATCAAATTCATCTATAAAAATTATACATGGTTTATGTTTTTTAGCTTTTTTGAATAATTGTTTAATTTTTGTGGCTCCAATTGACATTATTGCACTTTGAAAATCAGCACCTTTAGTTGCAATAAAATTAACTTTCATTTCTTCAGCTAATGCTTTTGCAAATAATGTTTTTCCATTACCAGGATTTCCTTCAAATATTATTCCTTTAATTTGTCTTATACCTTTATCCTGATATTCTTTTGAATTTTTTAAAACATCAACGATTTGCTTCATATCCCTTTTTAATATATCCATTCCAGCTATATCATCAAATGTTACTTTAGTATGTCTAACTACTTTAAATGTCTTTTGATTTATTTCATAAAACTTATATACAACAAATATTACTATTCCAAAGAAAAACAAATAGAAAAATACATCAAAAATAAATTCTACATTTTCCTTATCAGAATTAACATTTACATTAATTCCATATAATAATAAATCTCTTTCTAAATCATCATAATTAGGATTATCTGTATAATATAAACTTTTATCATTATTTTTAGAAAATTTTATTTTATCATCTTCTATCCAAACTGATTGAATATTACCATTTTCAATTTCATTATTAAATTGTTTATAATTAATATACTTTAATTTTTTATTATTAAAAAAATTCAAAAGCAATATTGTAATTAATATTAAAATAACAATTAATATTGCAACTATCTTTTTTACTTTCAACTTCATTATACAATCTAACCCCTTTTTGATATACTAAATTTATAATTATTTATTTTAAAACACTTAAATTTGCCTTTTTATTATAATAATCGCATATCATTTCTGCTGATGCCTCTACTCCAAAAGAATCACTATTTATACATATATCATAATTTAATGGCTCATCCCATTCTCTTTCAGTATAATGACTATAATGTGTTGCTCTTTGTTTATTTATTTTCTTTATTTCTTTTTCTGCATTACCTTTGTTTAAACCGTAATACTTTGTAGCTCTTTTAATTTTATTTTCCATAGAATTATATACAAATACTTTAATTACATTTTTATTATCTTTTAAAACAAAATCTGCGCATCTTCCAATAATTACACAAGATTCATTTTTTGCCAATTTTTTTATAAACTCTGATTCTTTTATAAATAACTCATCACTATTAGAAAGTGTTCCAGTATAATTACTTATATCTTCTAAATTAGTTCTTCTTTGTTCTATCTCCTCAATATATTCAGAAGACAAACCAGTTTCTTTTGACATTTTACTAATAAATTCATTATCATAAAAACTAATTCCTAGCTTTTCAGCAACTAATTTTCCTATATATCTTCCACCAGAGCCATATTCTCTTGCAATTGCAATTACTATTTTCTTGCCTTCTGTAATTGCCTTAACAATCTTGCCTTCATCATCAACATTTTCTTCTTTTCCAGCTTTTAACTTTCTTACTTCTAAAATTAAAAGAATTACTGCCATTATAAATGCTATTCCATCAGCTACAGGTCCAGCATAAAGAACTCCTAAAAGTCCCATTGCGTTACTTAATATTAACATAGCAGGTATTAAGAATATAATTTGTCTTGAAAGTGACAAAATAATACTTCTTGAGCTTTTTCCAATTGCTTGAAAGAAAATTCCTGATGGTATTTGAACACCATTACAAATGCAAAGCATTAAAAATATTCTAAATGTAATGCAAGCAAATTCCATATAAAGCGCATCACCACTACCAAATATAGAAATTAATACTTCTGGTATTGATTGGAATAATATAAATGCTATCGTACTAATAGCTAAACTAATACTTAATACGACTTTTAAGGTCTTTTTTACTCTATCAAATTTTCTTGCACCATAATTATATCCAAATATAGGTTGAGCGCCTACTGCAATTCCTATAATAATACTATTCAATATTTGGTTTATTTTCATTACAATACCAGTTACAGTTATAGGTATCTCAGGTCCATATTTACTTAATTTACCATATTTTGTAAATAAATTATTCTGAATTGCTACAACAAGAACAAAGCTCATTTCTGTTATAAAACTACTTATTCCCAAAACTAAAACATTTTTCATTACACTAAATCTAGGTTTGAACTCTTTTAACTTTAGTTTGATTGATTTAGTTTTTCTTAAATAAAATACATTTAAAATGAATGTTATAAACTGACTAAATATTGTAGCAATAGCTGCACCAGCGACTCCCATTTTAAATACAAATATAAATATTGGATCTAATATTATATTTAAAATAGCTCCTGATACCATTGATGTCATTGCAAATTTAGGACTTCCATCTGCTCTTATAATTGAGTTTAAAGATGTTCCTATTACCATAAATGGTATACCCATTGCAATTATTCTTCCATAAGATATCGCATAATCTCTTAAGGCATCTGTACATCCAAAAATATTTAATAATGGTACTAAAAATACAAGCGCAATTACACAAAAGCAAATTGATACTATGACTGATAAAATTACTCCATTAGCTACACCTTTTGTTGCCTCATCTTTTTTCTTTTCTCCAAGTTTCAAACTAAGATAAGCAGATGAGCCATCTCCTATCATTAAAGCAAATGCTAAACAAATCATTGTTATAGGGAAAACAATATTTGTTGCTCCATTTCCTAAATATCCAACACCCCAGCCAATAAAAATTTGGTCAACTATGTTATATAGAGAATTTACTAACATTGATATAATACATGGTATTGAAAATTTTCTAATTAATTTTCCTATTTTCTCAGTTCCTAAAATATTTTCTTCTTTACTTTCCAATATAATATAACTCCTTTCGATTATCACTAAATTGTCCAAACTATTCTATTATACAATAAAATTAAAGAATTTTCAACCAATTTTTTCATTTTATTTTAGTATTTTTACAATAATAAAAACTCACACCTATACTTTTTCAAGTAGATGTGAGCTGGCTTTTTTAATTTAATTTTTTCTTAATATAATTATCATTCAAATTTTATAGTTATATTTTATTCTTCTCTCATAGGATTATATGGTAACGTAAAATTTTCATCATCTGTAGTATGATTTACTGTAACATTTGTAACTGTATTTGTAGCTCTATCATATTCAACTATTTGTTGCTCTTCATCTGTTTTTAATTCAGTTTCTTCATCATCTTTATCAGAAACCATAACAATTTTATAACCATCATAATTATCTGAAATGTATTCTAAAAACTCTTTTACTTTATCTTCCCCTATATAAAATCCTTTTCCTGTACTTAATATATTAGTTATTAAATATCCTTTATCAGTCAAACTTACACTTATATTCTCATATCCTAATAAAGGGATGTCTACACTAATACCTATTTCAAAAGCAAAACGCTCTGACCTATATTTCCATGAATCAACATCACTATAAACATTTTCTAAATTCTCATCATTAAATAACATTTGCCAAATTTCATCATCATTTACATCATAAAATTCAACATTAACAATTTCTGAACTACCATCTTGTAATTCATCTAAATATTTATAGCTTATTGTACCAAAAGAAGTAATATTTTTTAAATTTAAGTCATTCATAAATTGCCCTAGAGTTTCTGGTTTATAAAAATCATTTACATATACATAATAATCATTATCATCTTCGAACTGTAGAGCAATAGCACATTCTTCTGATATATTTTTTATAGAATATAAATTTGCATTTTTACTATAAACTGTTTCATTATATGTATCACGACCTGTTAAAACTGCATCTCCAATATTTTCAAATAATTCATCTTCTAAAATTTTTGTTTCTCTGCTTGAATATATGTTGTTTTTATATTCTACTTCATAAAACTGTTGACTAATAGCCATTTCTTCCCATTTTGGAACTACTGTAGTTTCAGATGTTGAACCTATATTTTTTTCACTACTCTCTATCTCTTTTATAATCCATTTATCTTTTTCTGGAACAGTAATATCTGATTTTGGAGGAATATCTACATTTTCATCATCAAAATTTCTAGTTAATATTCCACTTTTATAAACTATTATAGTTGCAACAAATATAATACAAATTGGAGCAAGAATATATCTTAATTTTTTCATAATATACACCTTTTTATTGGATGTAATTCGATTTGTTTCTTGTACATTATTTTCTTCAATCAAATACTTATCATCAATATCTCCAATGGCTTTTAATAAATCATTATTATTCATATAAACCACCTTCTTTCAGATAGTCTTTTAAGTATTGCCTAAGTCTTAATAAAATCGTCTTAACATTACTCTCACTTATATCATTTCTTAAAGAAATTTCTTTAATCGAATATAAATACCAATACCTTTCTAAAAAAATCTTTCTCTTATCTTGTGATAATTCTGACAAAAAATTATTAAGTATATTTACCAATTCATTGTAGTTTATTTTATTTTCTACATTATTATTTGAAGAAATACATTCATCTAGCTCTTCAAGAGCTATTTCTAATGTATAATCTCTTTTTTTAGCTTTCTTTTTGTCGTATCTATTTATAGCTAAATTTCTAGTAATCTTTCCAATATATGCTTTCAATATGTTAGGTCTTTGTGGAGGAATACTATTCCAAGCCTTCAAATATGTATCATTAACACATTCTTTAGCTTCTTCATTATTTTTCAATATATTAAAAGAAATTGTATTGCAATATTTTCCATATTTTTTATCTGTTTCATATATTGCTTTTTCTTGTCTTGCCCAATATAGCTCTATTATTTTCTCATCTTCCATGATTTCCCCCTTTCTATTTCCATAATTTCCTCCTTTCTATCTATAAAGACAGAAATTATTTTAATTGGTTACATAGAAAAAAAGATTGATTTAAAATCAACCAGAGTATTGACAAACCCCAGATATTTTTTTCTGAGGTTTGTAATATTTTTAGTAAAATTGTAATTTTAAAATTTAATAATATATTTCTTAAAGATTTTAATCTATTATTGT
>CANQOG010000054.1 GCA_947625415.1 uncultured Clostridia bacterium | reverse complement strand
AATCTCAAAAATCAATAATCAAAGCAAGTTTAAGATTTTTATAAAGAGAAATCCTACTAAAAATTTATGCTATCAATGAGAGGTTCATTATTTGAAAAAATTATGTAAATATGTTATAATGGAAATGTGTTTACATAATCATATTTTTCCTATCACTTATAATTAAGGAGGGAAGCCGTATGAAAGGATTGGAAAAAATGAAAAATGTATTTCTGGAGGTGATAATTCTCGTTGTTAGATTCTTTAAGCCCTATAAGATCTTGGACGAAAAGCTTGAGATTCCGAAGGACCTTAAGCGGATGGGATTCAAGGTCGGTTTGTTGGCATACATTATGACGGTAATGTCTTTGTTTTTTGCTTTTGTATTGAAAATTACTAACTGGGCAGTTGAAGCTCAGTTAATTCTGCTTGGAATCATATTATTTATGCTATATCGTGGTCAGCATATTATATCAGAAGCGTTTCGGTTATTTGATAGTTCAGAAGAAATAAAATTTGAAAGTATTTTTAATGATGAGATTATATTTAGAGGTAGTCAAATTATAGGAATTGTTTCAAATAAAGTTTTAAAATATAATAAAGAAAAAAATATATATGAAGTATTAAATAATGAAGCGGTTTTAAATGCTATAAAGAATTATTTGAAAAATATGTGGGAGCATAGAAATAAACATTTATTTAATGTACTAGAAATGATTAGCATAATTATTATGTTAATAGTATCCATATTGACTAACACATCTATTGATCAGACTATCTTTGTTCCAATGATTTTAATTTTTGTAGTAATATCTTTTTTTAGTTCAGCATATATACAGATAAGTAAAGATGAATATTATACAGAAAATAGAAAATATGATAATGAACAAGAAATAATAAAAAATGATTTATTGAGGGTTCCAATTATTGTTAAAGAAGATTTGGAAATGCGAATAAAAAGATTTCAAAATTCTGTTATTGCAAGTAACGAAAATATTAAAAATTTTTATAGAAAGACAAATTCTTCCAACTTAATTGTAACTATATTGGAAACTTTTAGTCAGTATGGTGTAATACTTGTTTATATACTTGGAGTAGAATGGGATAGTATCAGTCTTGCTACAATAGCTGAGATTTCTGCAACTCTTGTTGTCGTGGAAACTGCATTGAATAAAATATCAGAATTGTTTTTTACTTTGCAAAAAAATAATGAACGACTTTCAGTTCTTGAAAAAGAAGAGGAAGATATTGGGTTGATTATGAAAGTTTATAATAGTGAACTTTCAAAAACTGATAATCAAAAAGCTATAGACCATATAGATATTAACCCTTTTACTATTAGGTATTTTGAAGAATCGGAAAATGATAGACCTTTCACTTTAATATCAAAAAATCCGATAAATATTGATAGTGGAGAAATTGTTATTTTACAGGGACCATCTGGAAGTGGAAAGTCGACATTTATGAAAATGTTAACTGAAAAAATTCGTTTGAAGAAAGACGTGGAAGTGCCTTCAACATCAAGATTTTTGTTTTTTGATGAAAAATTGAAGTTTGGTAGTTTGAGCATTTTTGAAGAACTCTTCTGCTGTAATGAAAATCCAGACTTTGTAAAAATGCAAAACATTTTAGAAAATCTTCATCTATGGAGTGAAATAAAATCTAATTGTGTTGATATTTGGAGATGGATGAAAGAGAAAAAATTTGAACAATCACTTTCAAATGGGCAGAAGCAAAGATTGATTTTAGCTAAAATGCTATATTTTCTAGATAATGATATTGATGTTGTTGTACTTGACGAATGTACTTCAGGTCTTGATGATAAGACGGAATCTGATTCTGCTGATGCAGAAAGAATTTTAGAGTACATTGTGAAATATGTAAATATGGATAAACAAAGAATTGTAATTATTTCAACACATCAGAACATCGATGGACTGAAGAATAAGCTTGCTAATGAGTATAAAATTAAAACTCTAGAATTTAAGTACAACGGTGAATATAACTTGATAAAAGAAATATAATATATTTTAGTACGGTCTTTTCAGATAGGAGGGTGCGTTGTGCCCTCCTATTTTCTATAATATATTATAGGAAGATGAAAAGTGTTTTAAATGAAATGACAAAATTATTTAAAAACGATATTAGAAATTATAATTATAGAAATCTTTAAAAATATTAAAGCAGAAGCAAATTTAAATTGCTTCTGCTTTTTAAAATTATTTATCTGTTATCAAAAATTTGATTCATATTGTTCATATAAAATTTTTTCTGAGCAAGCTTTTCTTGAACCCCATTTAGAGCTTCGCCAAATCTTTGGAAATGAACGATTTCTCTTTGTCTTAAATATTTTAAAATATCAACAACTTCTTTATTATCAGCAGATAAGTTAATTAATTTCTCATAAGTTGCACGAGCTTTTTGCTCTGCTGCTAAATCTTCTGTTAAATCTGCAACAGGGTCACCTTTTACAGCAATATAGGCTGCAGTCCAAGGGTTACCAGCAGCACTTTGAGGATAAACGCCCCAGCCGTGATCTGTATAATAATCTGCTAAACCAGCTGCATCTAATTCTTTTGCACTAGCACCATCTGTTAATTGATGAATTATAGTTCCAACCATTTCTAAATGTGCTAATTCTTCAGTTCCTATATCATTTAAAGTTGCTTTTGATTTTTTGTCTGGCATCCCAAATTTTTGAGATAAATAACGCAAAGATGCACCTAGCTCACCATCAGGACCACCATATTGGCTAATTATAACTTTTGCTAAATGAGGGTCACGATGTTTTAAATTTATAGGATATTGCAAATGTCTATCATAAGTCCACATTATTTTTCACTCCTTTCCCATGGCCAAGATGGATAAACCCATTTGCTCCAACTATCAGTTTCACAGTAAATAGTTAGAGGACCATATTCTTTTTCATATTGTTTTTTATATTCTTCAAGTTTTTCTACATATTCATTGTGCAATTTTAAAGCTTTTTCATTGCATGGGTGAGTGTCTAAAAATAGAGCCATATCATTTGCTGCAAATTTATAATCCATAATTTTTTTTATTAAGTCATCTTTACTTGTTTTATCACATTCCATTTAATTGCACCTTCTTTCATTGTAGTTTTTTAAATAATTTATTTCATCCATAGACTGATTTGGATAATATGGGCTTACAAGTTCAGGAAACATAGTGCCATAAGATAAGCCTTCATTTGGAGAGTAAACAGTTCTTAAAGCTTGAACTGGAACATAAGCATATCCATATCTTAAATTTGTTGGTAGTCCAGAATTTGTTAATCCAAAACTATCTTCAGGACTAGTAGTGTTGTTGTTAAAACTATTGTTTACAAATTTATTAGTACACATAAAATATACCTCCTTTTTTAATATCTTATGTTAATTAAAAAAATATGTGAAAAATTAGTAGATTTTTAGAAAAGTTTAATATAAAATATTTTTATAATAAAAAGGTGGGAAGTATATGAGAAGAAAAAGTAAAAAAATAGATAGTTTAGAGCAATTAATATTTGTAAGTATATTGATAGTTATATTTTTATTAGCAAGCAGATTTTTGCCTAAAAATGAGAATAATAATAAAATAATTCAAAGATCAGAACTTTCATTTAGTATGGAAGATTTGCCAGAATTCGATGAAGCAACTCCCTATGTTGTTATAAATGAGAATATTCCTGATTTTGAAGAAAAATATTTTACAAGTGAAAGTTTTGAGCAATATAGTGAATTAGATGAGCTTGGAAGGTGTGGAATTGCTTTTGCAAACATAGGAATTGATATTATGCCTACAGAAGAAAGAGGAGCAATAGGTAGTGTAAAACCAAGTGGCTGGCATACTGTAAGATATGATATAGTTGATGGAAAATATTTATATAATAGATGTCATTTAATTGGTTATCAGTTATCAGGTGAAAATGCAAACACCAAAAATTTAATTACAGGAACAAGATTTTTGAATACTGAAGGAATGCTTCCTTTTGAAAATGAGGTTGCAGACTATGTTAAAGAAACTAAAAATCATGTTTTATATAGGGTAACGCCTGTTTTTGAAGATGAAAATTTGGTAGCAAGTGGAGTTCAAATGGAAGCAGAGTCTGTTGAAGATAGAGGAGAAGGTGTTGAGTTTAACGTATATGTCTATAATAATCAGCCTCGGAATTGAGATAGACTATAAGACTGGAGAAAGTAAAATTTTACAATAATTAATAAATGTATTTGACTTAATATTGTAGATATGCTAAAATGGAAAAGAACTTGCTTGTTATGTGGGCTATAATGAAGCAGGATTACACTATTGCAAAGACACAATTCTAAAAAGACAGGAGGAGTCTAACATGCTATTGTTTTTGTGTTATTTTGCAAGCCTTATTTTAATTGGTGCACCGTTTACGATTCTCAACAATGGTAATGACTACACAATTTTTATGGTATTTGCTATTTTCGTGAGTTTTGCTATCTACTGGTTCAATTTAGTGAGAGCTTATAAAAATAACTGCTTGGATAGCGTATTGTATGGTTCTATGATTATATTGTTAATCCCTGTATGTTTGGCTAGTATTAAAGATGTTGGTGGCAATTATGTAATCTTAATTGAAATGATTACACTTGTTGTAATGTGGATTTTTACTAATCGTGTAATAAATATATTGAATCGCCCAAAGAACTAATAGTTGTTAGTTGGGGCTCTGGTTACACTGATGTGTATTCTGGAGCCCCGTTTTTTTATTCAAATATTTTTTGATTAAAGCATATAATTTACTAAGAGGTGATTATTATAAATAATAAAGGACTTGATTTTAAACATAAAGAAGTTATAAATATAAATGATGCAAGAAGACTAGGATATGTTCAAGATGTCACAGCAGATTTAAAGACTGGAACTATTACATCAATAATTGTTCCGGGGAGTACAAATAAACTTTTTGGATTTTTCGGAGGTGGAAATGACATTTCAATTCCATGGGAAAATATTGTTTGTATTGGTGAAGAAATAATTCTTGTAAAATATTAATACATAAAATTTAAAATTTTGGAAATATTATCCATAAAAGAATTTTATGGAGAGAATTATGGAAAATAATAAAATTAAAAATACAATTGTTTTAAGAGGAATGGCTTCAAATGTGGTAGATGAAGCAATAGTAATTTTAAAGCCACATATTAAAATAAAAAAAACGCAAGCTGTAAATAATAATATAAGGGAGAAAAGCAATTCAAAAGAAATCATTTTGAAAGAAG
Organism: uncultured Clostridia bacterium; assembly: GCA_947625415.1. GTDB lineage: Bacteria > Bacillota > Clostridia > TANB77 > CAG-508 > Scatovivens. Next base: position 4,313 of record CANQOG010000054.1, on the reverse strand, counting down.
CTGAACATATAGTATCAGAATATGTTAATAGAATATCTGTAAAAGAAATTGAAAAGGCAAAATATGAACTTGAAAAAAAAGTAAAAAAATTAAAAATTATTTCTTTTATGTTTTTTATAATTTTAATTATTACAGTTATTGTTAAATAGAACAAGCAATCAAAACTTGTTCTATTTTTTTATTTTAGGAATAAATTTTACAAAGAAGAATTAAAGGAGGCAAGTATGGAAAGAGCTATTGCAGAAATGGAAAAAATTAAGAAGGCAGAAGAAATTTATTCTAGAAGAAAAAATTTAGAAGATGAAGATAAAAAGCCTAAAAATGTATATAAATTTATGTTTGAACTTTTAATTTTGATAAATATAACCATTATAGTTATTGCAATTCAAAATCAAAAGTATATTTTTACAAAGGAGTTTATAGATAAAGTTAATTCTTGTAATATAAATTTGAAAAATAAAATCGAGAGTGTACTTATACGTGTCGACCGTAATAAAGATATAGTAAAAAGAGATGATAATACTAAAGTAGAAGAAAGCGAAGGTATTTCAGGCGAAGCTAATAATGTGAGTAGTGCTATTTTAGTTGAAAATGAATTAGAGTCAGAAACCGACATTCTTCCTCAACAAGAGCAACAAGAGCAACAAGAACTTTCACAAGAGGAAAAAGATATTATTGAGATAAAGGAGAAATATTCTATAATTTTACCGATAAATGGAGTAAAAACTTCTGGTTTTGGAGAAAGAGAGTCAACAAATAGTAAAGTAAGTAAAAATCATACAGGAGTAGATATTGCAGCTTCTTTAGGAACAGTTATAAATTCAGCTACATCTGGAAAAGTAATCGAAGTATCATCAAGTGGAAACTATGGAAAACACTTTAGAATTCAAACAGGAGATTTAGTTGTTTTATATGCGCATTGTTCTAAAATTTATGTAAAAGAAGGACAAGAGTTAACTCAGGGAGAACCGATTGCTGAAGTTGGAGCAACTGGTAATACAACTGGACCACACTTACATTTTGAGATTAAATTATATGATAGGTTAATAAATCCTGAAAAAATTTTAGAAATTTAAGAATTTGGAAATAATTGCGTTTATAAGCCTTGAATTTTAAAAGAAAGTATAATATAATATTTAAGAATTTTTAAAATGAAGGTAGGAAGTAGAATGAAGGCAATTGATATTAGAAATAAGTATTTGAATTTTTTTAAAAGTAAAAATCATAGTGTAATTCCATCAGCACCATTAATTCCAGAAAATGACCCATCAGTTTTATTCAATACTGCTGGAATGCAACCATTAGTTCCTTATCTTTTGGGACAAAAACATCCTAGTGGAACTCGTTTAACAGATTACCAAAAATGTGTTAGAACTAATGATATTGATGAAGTTGGTGATAATCGTCACTTGACATATTTTGAAATGCTTGGAAATTGGTCTTTAGGAGATTATTTTAAAGATGAGTCAATAGCAATGAGTTATGAATTTTTGACTAAAGAGCTTGGAATTCCAAATGAAAAATTAAGTGTTACTTGTTTTGCGGGTGATGAAGATTGCGCTAAAGATACTGTTGCTTATGAAGCTTGGAAAAGAGCTGGAATTCCAGATGAAAGAATATATTTCTTTGGAAAAGATGATAACTGGTGGATAGCTGGAGAAGAAGGACCTTGTGGACCTGATACAGAAATGTTTTATGATACTGGAAAGCCAAAATGTTCTCCAGAGTGTAATCCTTCTTGTGGTTGTGGAAAATATGTTGAAATTTGGAATAATGTTTTTATGGAATTTTATAAAGATAAAAATGGATATTCAAAATTAGAGCAAAAAAATGTAGATACAGGGCTTGGATTAGAAAGAATGACGATGTTATTAGAAGGAAAGGAAACTCCTTTTGATACAGAATTATTTAAGCCAGTTATGGATATGCTTGAAAATTTACAAACAAATGATAGTATTCAAAGTAGAAGAATAGTTAGTGAGCATATTCGTTCAAGTGTTATGATTATAAATGATGGTGGAAGGCCATCAAATGTTGATAGAGGATATATTTTAAGAAGATTACTTCGTAGGATGACTAGACATTTAAATAAATTAGGAGTTGATTTAAGTAAGTTACCAGAAATTATAGACTGTTCAATAGATTCAATAAAAGAATTATATCCAGAGCTTGAAAAAACAAGAGAAGAAATAAAAGCTGTTATTGTTGAAGAAAAAGATAAATTTATGAAAACTCTTCAAAATGGTGAAAGAGAATTTGACAAAGTTGCAAATCGTACAAAAAATTCTGGAAAAACTGTAATTGATACAGAAAGTGTATTTAACTTGTATGAAACTTATGGATTTCCATCAGAAATGACAGAAGAACTTGCAAAAGAACAAGGTTTAACTGTTGATATGACTGATTATCAAAAGTTATTTGAGATGCATCAAGCAAAATCAAGACTTGGTTCTGAACAAAAATTTAAAGGGGGTCTTGCTTCAACAGGTGAAAAAGAAGTTATGTATCATACTGCAACACATCTTTTAAATGCTGCTTTAAGAGTGGTTTTAGGAGCTCATGTTCACCAAAAGGGAAGTAACATAACAGAAGAAAGAATGAGATTTGATTTTTCACATCCAGCTAAAATGACAGATGAGGAAAAACAAAAAGTAGAAAGTTTAGTAAATAAATGGATTAATGATGGAATAGAAGTAACAAACTTTGAAATGCCAAAGGAAGAAGCTTTGAAAAGTGGGGCAGAATGTCAATTTCCAGAAAGGTATCCAGATGTTGTTACAGTTTATCAAATTGGAGAAGTATCTAAAGAAATTTGTGGTGGACCTCATGTAAAAAATACGAGTCAATTAGGGCATTTTGTAATTAAGAAAGAAGAAGCTTCTTCAAGTGGTGTTAGAAGAATTAAGGCAATTTTAGAATAGAGCATAAAAAATTATGTAAAGTTTTTGAAATAAGTTGAAATATAGTTTTTTTTGTGTTATAATATAGTATATATGGAATTTTATAAGTAAAAGGAGATTGCCATGAAAGATAAAAAATTTGGAGTTGGAAAAAGCTATGCAGATATTTTAACTGTATTATTAGTAATAATAATTGTTGCTATAATTGCATTATTAGGATTTTTTACATATAAAATAATTAACAAAAAGACTGTTGAGACTGATGCTAAAAATGCTAACGAAGATTTCTTACTTGCTGCTGAAGAAAACAGAAAATTGCTAGAAGAAATGATGAAAGAGGATGATGACGATAAATTAGATTTACCAAGTAGTAGTGTTTCTGGACTTATTGGTGGAACAACTGAAAATAACAATAGTGGTGAAAGTTCAACTTTACCAGATGGTCAAACATCAGAAGGAAATTCGTCTGAAACACAACAACCATCAACAGAAGTTCCTAGTGATGTTCAAATTAAGAAAACATACTTTGGTGGTTATGAAGTAAAGGGCTCAATTAGTATTCCAAAAACAAATTGTAACTATTCTATTCTTGAAAGAGTTACAGTTGATTCTTTAAATAAATCAATTGCAATAATGGAAATAGTATCAAATCCAGAGCTAAATAGAACTGTAAAAGATTTAAATGTTCCTGGAACAAACGTATTTCTTATGGGACATAACTATAGAAATGGACAATTTTTTTCAAATAATGATAAATTATCAATAGGAGATAAAATTAAAATAACTGACCAAACAGGAACACAAATTACATATACGATTTATGATAAGTTTTATACAACACCAGATGATGCTTCATTTATGAATAGAGATATAGATATTAATACTAGAGAACTTTCAATTCAAACTTGTAATGAAAATTCTACAGAAAGATTAATTCTTTTAGCTTGGGATAAGTAATTGTAAAAAAGGTCTTGACAAAATTATAATAATATTTTAAAATATAGTAGCATTGTTAATAGTGCTACTATATTGGTTATGGTAGATGTAGCGTAGTTGGTTAACGCGCCAGTTTGTGGCACTGGAGACCGTGGGTTCGAGTCCCATCTTCTACCCCATATATTATATTGGGCTGTAGCCAAGTGGTAAGGCATTAGACTTTGACTCTAACATGCGCTAGTTCGAATCTAGCCAGCCCAGCCAACGAAATAATCGTTATAAATAGCTTGTATCAAGAGATACAAGCTATTTCTTTTTAACTTTAAGGGTAAACCACTTCATTCTACCCGTGGATTGTTATTCTCAGTTTTAGTAGTATATAATATTGTAGAAGTAGTAATTAAGGTTCAAAGTCAATAGTTGGGGTGTAACTTTCTGAAAATAGTTTCACCTCAATATTTTTTTGAGTTTTAATCA
>CANQOG010000053.1 GCA_947625415.1 uncultured Clostridia bacterium | reverse complement strand
TTGTATCTCCTACAGACCAATATTTTGATATATCTATTTTTCCTTGATAATGCGCCTCTAGCATGGATGCTATTTCCTCATCTGTCCCATCAGCAAATGTTACCATTTTAAGTCCATTATAATAAATAATGTCGCCTTTATATGCTATTCCTACTATTTTCTGACCGTTAAGTGCTACCCCCCCCGAAACTTTTTTACCATTAAATGCTAATCCCATCTTGCTTTCCTCCTAATTTATAAAATACTTTTTTCATTTTCTTTTAATGCTTCTTCAACTTCTGTCTTCCATAATTCAGGAACATCTTCTATTGTGTATTTTCCTAATTTAATATATTTAACATACAATTTAACCATTGTTATTTTTCTCCTTTTTTTCTTATATTTTATATGCAAAATGCTGGTGCTAGTCCTCTCTTTTCGGTACCATAGCCATCTCCACTAGAAGTACTACCTTGAAAACCAGCCCATATATAACTATCTATGGAATGTGAAGTTGAGAGACCAGGATATGGAGTTCTTCCCCACCACCCATCACTTTCTTTACCTTTAATTCCATTATTATTTGCATATTTTTCTATATTACTTGAACTTTTATAATATTCATATATATTCCCCTCCGATATTGTAGAAGAATTATAATTATACCCACGCACTTCATCATAACTTAGCCAAAATACTTTGTCTTGTGTATCCATTAAAGATGGAGTTTTTGTATGATTATTAAAATTTTTCTTAGTAACTGTTTTTATTAATTTATTAAATTCACTTGGCATTGCATTTACAAAATTATTATTTAACCATTCTCGCATTGGAGTGCCTGACCAGTTATCATCTTTTTGTGCTTTATAACTATAACCCCAATAATACACACTTTCTTCGGTTCCATTATTGCCTAAACATTCTCTACATTGTACAGTAATGGCGGCTTTAGTTCTTATTCCTATTTGTTCTTGTAAGTCATCATGATTTATTCCAATGATAACCATAGTTATATCTTGAGCAACATGTGATATTGTATTATTACTATCTGATGGTATTGCGTTTATATGTACTACTCTTGTATCTCCTACAGACCAGTAATCCTCTATATCTATTTTTCCTTGATAATGAGCCTCTAGCATGGCTGATATTTCTTCATCTGTACCATCAGCAAAAGTTACTATTTTAATAGAAGGGTTATAGTAAATGATATCGCCTTTGTAGGCTATTCCTGATAACTTTTTACCATTAAATGCTACCCCCCCCGAATATTTTTTACCGCCAAACGCTACTCCCATTTAGTTTTCCTCCTTTGACGAGATTAATTGTGCTAATTCAAATATAGCCATGTCGCTATCCTGTAATGAATTATTTGTTTGTTTTAATTGCATATCTATATATTGATTAAGTTTTAATTCTACTTCATTAATTTTTTTTGATACATCAGCTATTGCTTTCGCTGTTTCCTTTGTCATATTTAATTACCTCCTTTTATAAACAAAATGCAGGGGCTAGTCCTAATTGAGATCTTCCAGCACGGCTAGCTAAGCCTCCTTTTTCTACACAACACCAATAATAGAAATTGTAAGAATCATAAATCGATGATGGACTTCTTAGCCACCATGAAATAGATGATTCACCTTTTTCACTATTATTATTAGGATATTTTATTCTATTTTCAACTATTTTATAGTATTCATATTGTTGACCTTCATTAACATAACTTCCAGTATATCCAACATCATTAAATCCATTATTACTAAAAACTTCAGGAAAACTTAATAAAAATGCTTTATCTTCGCTTCTGCAATCTCTATAAATATCAGAATGTTGTTCTAAATTTATCTTTGTAACTGTTTTTACTAAATTTTCCAAAATAGAAGGCATAGCTAAAATAAATTTTTCATTAAACCATGTCCTCATTTTATTATTAAGCCAATTATCATTATAAACTGCAGACCTGTTTTCGCCCAAATAATATTCACCTTCTAATTCTCCATTATTACCTAAACATTCTCTACATTGTACAGTAATGGCGGCTTTATCTCTTATTCCTATTTGTTCTTTTAAATCATCATGATTAAATCCAATGATAACCATTGTCATTTTTTGGTCAACATGAGTCTTATAACCACTTGAACCTAAATTTGTCAATTGTACTACTCTTTCATCCCCAACAGACCAATAGTCCTCTATATTAATTAGACCTGCATAATGAGCGTCTAACATAGCAGCAATTTCTTTGTCTGTAGCATCAGCAAATGTTCTTATGCTATTACTACTAAAAATAATGTCTCCTTTGTAAGCCATACCACCTATTTTTTTATTATCCATGGCTAAACCATTCATACTGTTTTTATTTAATACTATTCCCATATTTATTCCTCCACCCAATAATAAAGTTTTGTTGGGTCTTCTGCACTACTTGCTAAAGCACTTTCTTCAGAATCACTTTGAACGAATATGTCGTTATTAAATTCTGATAGTTTAGTAGGTCTGTTATTTAATTTTGTATAATCATCTGTTGCTTTGTTCCATTTTTCCTTTTCTGCTGAAGATGGTAATTCTTTTTTATCTGCTTTATTATTTTGTAGATCTTCGACATCTTTTGTTAATTTCGCTCCTACATCTCCATCTAATTTTCCTTTTATTGTTTCAAACCATTCTTCAAAATCATGTGTAAATTGTTCTTTTGAAGTTTTAATATAGTCTTCAAATTGCTGTTCACCATCTTTTATAAAACTTGTTTCTTTTTCTATTGTAGTATTTAGCCAATCTTGATATTGATTAAATAATGTTGTCGTATCAACTTGTTCTACTATACATGCAACTTCTCCACAAACTTCTTTACTCATTCTTAAATCGGTTATATTTTCTTGTTGAATTTCTATTGTATCTGCTTTAACTAGGACATCTGCTAGCCCAATTTCATAAATGTCATAATCTCTTTGTAATTCAGGTGCTATTGGGTTTCCTGATGAAGTTCCTTTTTTCACAAAAAGTTTTATACTTCTATCTGAAAAATCTAGTCTTGCTACAATTCTGTCTATCCTATCATGTGACTCACTTTCTTCAATTTCAAATGTTTCTGCAGTTTCAGCCCAGCCTAAATACCCATTTATAAAACAAGTACCTATATCGACTTTTATTTGCATTCCTTCTACTGCTAAAACTTGTAAATTAGTAGATGGATTCGGAAATACACCGTTTGAAATAAATTGACTAAAATATTTTGCAAAAAAAGAAGCCTCTTCGGCTCTATCAAAAACTGGCATATTTTCTATATCATAGCCAATTATTTCTGAATTAAAAAATCCACTCCTCACTTTATCGCCTCCTTTATTTTTTCTAAATTATAGTCTTCTCCAAATACTACATCGAGTGTTCTTTCGCCGTTTTCATAGACTTCACTAATTTCTACAATTCTATTTTCTATATTAAAGCCTAACTCATCATTTTTATAAACAACTTTATCTCCTAAATCGTAATCACTTTTATATTCTAAATTAGAATTTGTATTAATACTAAAATTAGAGGTTTCTACTTTTGAACATTCATTAAGTTTAGTATTTCCTCTATCAATCAGCATTTGTTTATATTCATCTTCTGTTGTATCATCGTCACTCTGTAAGTCTCTTGCATCAACATAAAGTTCTTTTCTATCTTCCCCTTTCTTAATTCTATCAACTGTAACTATTGTACGAGTTGTTGTTTGATTTCCTTGACCATCTGTCTTATTTCTCTCTCCTGCAACATAAGCAAAATTTTTATATTGAGTACTATCTGTTGAATAATCATCTTCAATTATATTTTCAAAATTTCTTGAAAATATGGTCCAATTATTTTTTTCTTGTTTATCAGTTCTATCTAATCCTTGCCATACTTCAAAAACTAATTGGTCATTTTCAAAGTCATACCAAAGACTAATGCTCAATTCGTCTTCCTTGCATAATTCATATATGTAACTTAATACACTTCCACCTGTTTTTTGTGTTGTGCGTATTTTTCCTAAATTCTTTCTTTGACCTAAAACAATTTTAGGCATTTTTCTATCTTCTGAATCTATAAAATAAGTTGTAATTAATTGACGAATTATATCTTCTGTTATCATATTTTTAAAATATTGCGTTGTATCAATACATCTATCTTCTAATAGGCTTTCCAAAAATCTTCCTGAAAAATTTAACTTATACCCCTCATTGCTATGTTTCATATTAAATGCTTCTATTCTAGCAGTTTCTTTAAAATCTTTATTATATAAATATTTTCCATCTAAAAACTGGTCTTTAAACTTTAATCCTACTTGCAAAGAAAAACTTCCACATTCGTAGTATTTTCTATTCCATACAAAACTAGAAAAATCATCTATTAGTCCACATATTTGAAAATCTTTATCTAATATTAATAGTTCCATTTTTAAATACCTAAGAATTTTCTAAAAAATAAAACTTCAATATCTATATTGCTTTCACCATTTTCACATTCATATTTTAGAATATTCTTGCCTTTCTTTAAACTAAAAAATGTACTTTCTCTATCCCATTTAGTAATCTTTTTACCATTAAGCGTTACGCCCTTTTTTCGTGGATTTGTATTAATAATCAATATATCTCCTTGCTTTAAAGTAATTGGTATTCTTATAAATTCATTATTATTTAAAATTAATTTTAGATTATCGACCTTTCCTCTTTTAGCTGTGGCCACAATTTCTATTCCAGTTTCTTTATCACCATCATTAATCAATGGCATAACTGGCTTAAATGTTTTATATCCCATAATTTTAGGTCGATTTACCAATGAAACAAATGGAAAAGTAAATTGTCGACTAATTGATGTTAAATAACTTCCGCTATTTTTAGAATCTATTAAATATGGTTCATCTATGCTCTCTAAAACTAGTGTAAATTCAATATATTTGTGCATTTTGTTTGTAGGAAAATCTAAAGAAGACACTTCATATTGCATTTTTCTTTCAATATTATTTCTTTTTATAATTAGTTCGCCTGTTTCTTTAGGATCAAAAAAACGAATTAAAAAATCTCTGTTTTTTAGTTCGTTTTCATTTTTTCTTATATCTCCTGTAATTGTTACTTCTCTAGGTTCAATTTTTTTTGAGGTTATATCTGCACCATCATATTCAGAACTGGTTGTATTTATCGTATAAGAACTTGCTTCAATTCCTTGTATTTCAATATTTCTAAAATCACTATTTTTGTGCATTTGTAGTTCTTTATTGTTAGAATTAAATATTAATATTTGTTTATAATCCATATGCTAACCTCCTCAACTGCTGTTTTGCTTCTTTTTGTTCCTCATAAGGTGTAGGATTTTTCTCATAGAAATTCTGTGTACAATGAATAGTTTTACTATTATCTGTACTTATACTTTTTGCTGTGTCTTTTTCAGTTTCTAACACTGATTTTGTAGTTATATTTGCACTCAATTTTTGTGCTTCTAAATCTACTGTATTTTTCATCTTGTTATACATAGTCGTTAAATCAAAACTTTTTGCAATTTTTTCTGCTAATGCTTTACTTTCATTGTATAATTTAGGTGAATTTCTTTTCATAGATTTAGTTAAACCTTTAATCATATCCGGCATCCATTTTTCATATTCTCTTAATGGTCCTTCATCTGGTCTAGAGAAATGTAAAAATGATTTTACTTTATCTGCAATTCCTTTAACAGCGTTTCCTACGCCACTTATCATATTCTTAATTCCATTTATAAATCCTTGAATCATATCTTTACCCCATTGTAGTGCTTTTCCAGGTAATTCTTTTAAGACATTCCAAATTGATTCAACAATTTTTCCTCCTGCTTCTCCTAATTTAGCAAGTAATGCTACAATTCCTGATGCTAATGATGTTATAATTTTTCCTCCGTGCCTCTATTATTTTAGGAAAGTTTTGAGCTAAAACTGTTACTATTGTTGTAATTATTTGAGGTAGCATTTCTATTAACTTTGGTATTGCATTTATTAATCCGTTTATTAAATTAATCAAAATTGTAATTCCAGCATCTACAATCTTTGGCAAATTTTCTGTTAGAATATTTACAATGGTATTAATTATAGTAGGTAACATGTCAATAAGCTGAGGTAAACAATCTATTATTCCGATTTATTAATGCAATTAATACAGTTATTCCCGCCTCTATTATTTTAGGTAGATTTTCAGTTAAAACTCGTACAATTGTCTCTATTATTGTTGGTAGCATATTTATTAATTGAGGGATTGCATTTACAATTCCTTCAATCAAACTAATTAATAATTGAATACCGAGCGTCTATTATTGTTGGAAGATTTTCTATTAATGTTTGAAAGATAGTCATGATTAATTCCAATGTCATAGGAATCAATGTTGGTAATTGTTGAGCAATTCCAGTAACTAAACTTGCTATTATCTGCATTCCACCTTGAATAATAAATGGCAAATTTGTAATTAATACTGATAAAAATGTTTGTATTAACTGACTTCCTTGTTCTATTAATTGAGGTAAAGCTGTCAATATTCCATTTATTAAATTTTGTATTATTGTTGGTCCTTGAATTATCATTTTATTCGCTAATTGATTTATTTGCTCTCCAAATTGTCCTTGCAATAATCCTAAACCAGCGACTACTAATCCTATTACTGATGTTATATTAAAGGCTTTTGTAAATGTAGGTAAAAATTTCATCATTTTTGAACTAATTGAACTTATAAAACCTCCTACTTTTGATGTTATTGTTCCAAATAAGCCTGACATATTAGACACTAAACCTCCAAATACAGTACTTATTTTTCCACCTAAAGTTGAAAAAACATTTGTAACCGGTGAAATAAGATTACTTACTTTTGATGTTACTCCTGATAACGAATTTGTAATTTTACCGTCCTAGATTTGAAAAAATAGGCTCTATCTTACTTGTTAATACTGAAAAGCCTCCTGTTATTTTTGTACTACAATTGGTAACTAAATTGCCAATATTTCCAAGTACGCCTGATATTTTAGGAAATGCTTGATTAAATCCTTCTACTAAATCAAATTTCACCAATTGACTAAAAAGTGATGTTTTTAATATTGTTGAATCAAAAGCGGTTTTTATTCCTGCCATTGCAGTTGTTGCTTTTGTTCCAATACCACTAAAAAAACTAGGTATTTCTATTACTGATTTACCTAATCCACTAATTTTATTTGTTAAATTATCTATTACTGTAAAGCCTTTACCTAAACCTTTAAATGCTGTACTTATTTCTGAAAATCCCTTACCTACAATTAGAAGTGTTGGTCCTGCTGATATTATTTTAAAGATATTTTTCCCTAAATTTTCTAATTCTTTTACACTCATGTTGTTTAGAGTAGTTGTAAGATTGTTAATTACATTAGAAAAATTTTGAATAAGTGGATTTATTACTGAAAACATTCCACTAAAAACCGGTTTTAAACTTGTAAGTAAAGAGCTACAATTTTGTACTAATTCCTTAATTGGATTTTGAAAGTTTTCATATAATGAAACTCCTATTCCCTCTAAATTTGATTTGAATAGAGTTATTGCTCCCTCTAAGTTGTCATTCATTGTATCTGCCATTTCTTGTGCAGCCCCATTTGCATTATTAATTGATTGTACCAATTTATTATAATCGCTTTCAGATGCATTGACTATTGCTAATAATCCTGACATAGCCTCCTGTCCTGCAATAGAACTTGCGAAACTAGCTTTTTGACTTTCACTTAAATTTGCAAATTTTGTTCTTAATTCATTAAGAGTTTGACTAAAAGGTTTAATTGTCCCATCGCTATTTTTTACTGAAATTTTTAGTTCTTCTAGTGCCTCTGCAGCCTCTTTGGGTGGCTTAACTAATCTCGTAAGCATTGAGCGTAAGGCAGTTCCTGCTTGGCTTCCTTTAATTCCAGCATTTGCCATTAATCCTATTGCAACTGCTGTATCTTCAATGCTATATTTCATTGCTCCAGCTAAGGGAGCTACATATTTAAAAGTTTCACCCATCAGCCTTACATTTGTATTTGAATTAGAACTTGCTTTTGCTAGAACATCTGCAAAATGACTACTATCTTTTGCTTGTAAACCAAATGCTGTCAAGGCATCTGTTACAATATCAGAAACAGTGGCCAATTCTTCTCCTGAACCTGCTGCTAAATTCATGATTCCACTAATACCATCTAGCATATCTTCTGTTTTCCAACCAGCCATTGCCATATATTCAAATGCTTGACCTGCCTCGGTTGCACTAAATTTTGTCTTGCTTCCCATTTCTACTGCTTTTGCCTTTAATTGCTCCAATTCACTACCTACAGCTCCTGAAATTGCACTTACTTTACTCATTTGACTTTCAAAACTTTTTCCAACATTTATTACATATGTTGTTAGTCCAGTAAATCCTGTAGTTATTATACTTAATTTTTTCCCTACTTGAGTACATATACTACCTATCTTTTCAAATCCATTCGCAAATGTTGATAGTGTTTTGCTTGCATTTGGCAAAGATTTATCTATTGTTGATTTTAAACTTTTTAAACTTTTTTCTAATTGTTCTTTTGTTAAAGTTACTTCAATCGTTACTGAACCATCAGACATGACTATACTCCTTCCTAGTCAGGCTCATTGGCTCAATTTAAAGACTTAATTTTTATTTCTATTTCCTTTTTACAATTTTTGCACAAAATAAAAACGCCTTTACATTTGGCGTTATTATCATATTTTATTAATCTTTTTTTACAATATGGACATATATACCATTTCATTTTTTACCACAAACTCTCTGCAAAATCTGTTTCTTTTTCTTCTTCACTTCTCATATCAGGTAAAGCATAATATTGTTTTAACTTTTGATATCTTTTTCTTTCATCTTTATCTTTTATTTTAGATAAATCCATTGCTCTATACCCCATTATTTTTACAATTTCATTATCATCTTTTAAACCATTAAACATTGCTTTAAATTCCCACCAATGCAGATACTTGATTTTTTGTAAATTTATATGATATTGATTTAAAAATGCAGAATAAATATATTCATCATCATATTCATAACTATAAATTTTCTTTTGTTTTCTTTCTTCAATATAGTTATCATCATCTTCTTTTTTAGAATTATCTTCTTTATCACATTTATAAAACCATAATATATTATCAATTGCTTTTTCAATTCCTAATTCTTCTACTTCTTTTAAATTGGGATAAAACAAAATAAGTGATTGAAACAGTTTATCTTCTTTCTTTATATCAGAATCTTGCATTAATAGTTCAAATAAAATTGCTATTCTAAAATCTGTTCTAAATTCAATATTAATTTTTTTAGCAACAATATCATCTATATTGTCTATTAATATATTCATTATTTAGACCTTTCTGTAACCCTATTAGGTGAATATTTTGTAATAATTTTTTCTGTTCTTTCTTCAAAAATATTTTCTTGTTCAATCTTAGCCTGTGCTAAATTTTCAAATGCTTCTAGGCACATATTTAGATTATATTTATTATTAAAAATGTCTTTTTTAGAATCTATCTCAAAAATCTTATCAAAACAATCAAATATACATTTACAAGTTTCCCTTATTGCTTCTGAAACTTTTTTATTTGTAATTTGTAGATTATTTAATTTCTTTTCTGTATCATCTACAGCATTTTCAAGTTTTTCCATATCATCTGCATCGTTAAAATCAAACTCAATTTCTTTATTTAAAATTTTCATACTTCCTCCATAATAAAAAACACCAGTTTTCACTAATGTTTTGTTGATTTTTGTATTTTATTATAGTAAAATGTTTTTGTTCCCTCTTTGAAAGGAGGTGACACTAGATGCCCAACATCATTAAACTATTTGTATTAATCATAATTGCATACATCTTAAAGATGTTTGATTAGTACATACCCCGCATTTTTGCGGGGTTCTTTTTATAAAAAAAATACTAGAGATTGCATTCCCTAGTATTTTTGTTCCTCTCTCCGAAAGGAGTTTCATCATTAAACTTTGAATTAAAGAAGAAATAAAGTTTCTCTTAATTCTATATAT
>CANQOG010000052.1 GCA_947625415.1 uncultured Clostridia bacterium | reverse complement strand
GTTAATTTAAAATTTGTTTGTTCTTAAAGCTCTTAATTATTTTAACAACTTTTTTGGTTAAAATTATAATTCTTTTTCTGAATTATTTTCAAAGGATATAACTTATTTATTGTTTATTTTTCAAAGTACTTTCTTTCAAATTTATAGCTTCGCATTACTGTGTCAAACTTCCTTGTACTGCTCGCTCTAAATTTGAAATAAATTTTTGAATTTATTTTCTAAATCAAAAATTATTTTGTTCTTGTTCCAAGTTTGCTCGGAACGAGATTTATTATACTACGAGACAATTCATTTGTCAACGATTTTTTACAAAATTTTTCAAAAAGTTTTTTAAGACTTTTTAATATAAAAATATGTTTAAAAAATCGACTTATTTTTTATATAAAATAAAAAATTCTCATTACAAATATAATAATGAGAATTTATATATCTTATTTCTTTATTTCTAATACTTTTAATTTAATTATTCCAGTTGGCGCTTCCACTTGAGCTATATCTCCAACTTTCTTTCCTAATAAGCCTTTAGCAATTGGTGATTCATTAGAAATTCTATTTAAAGATAAATCAACTTCAGTTGTTCCAACTATTGTATATTCATCTTCTTCATTAAATTCCATGTCTAAAACTTTTACAATATTTCCAACTTGAACTGTTTCAGTATCAACTTCTGATTCATCTATTATTCTAGCATATCTTAATTTTTGCTCTAATTCTGCAATTTTATTTTCATTAGCAGCTTGCGCATTTTTAGCCTCATCATATTCAGAATTTTCAGATAAATCTCCAAAGCCTAAAGCAACTTTAATTCTTTCTGAAATCTCATATCTTTTAACAGTTTTTAATTCTTCTAATTCTTTCTCTAAATTATCATAACCTTCTTGAGTTAATAAAATTTCTTTATCTGGCATTTTACAGCACTCCTTTCATATTGTTAAACTCTAAAAAAGTTTATTCAAAGTTCTTCATTATAATAAAATTTTTTTAATAATTTGTCAAGTATTTTTTATTTTAATATTCTGTTTGGCCATTTAAAAGCTCGTCATTTTCAACCCAGTCCTTAACAACAATTTCTAGATATTTATCTTTATCTACTCTGGCAAAAACTTTCTCAATTCCTGCATTAATTATCATCTTCCTACATAATAAACATGGAGATGCATTTTTTTCATATTCATGACTGTCTGTTCTATAACCAACTAAATATAAATGTCCGTCCGAAGCATTTCATCACGTGATGCACTAATCATAGCATTTTGTTCACTATGTACAGATCTGCAATAATCATACCCAGAATGACGTGTATCTGGTAAAAATTTTTTCTTTGTACAATATCCTAAATCACAGCAATTAATTCTTCCACGAGGAGCTCCAGCATAACCTGTAGAAATAATTTGATCATTATTTACAATAACAGAACCATATTTTTTTCTTAAACAAGTAGCCCTTCCAGCAACGGCTTCAGCAATATCTAAATAGTAATTAATTTTATCTCTTCTCTCCTCCATAACGAAACCTCACTTCCTTTCCATAACTACCATTAATAAAAAAATCAAATAAAGTATTTTTCAACTTTATTTGACTCTTTTATATCACATTCTTAAGTAAATTTCAACTTTAATGATTTTATCTTGAATAAAATATTTCTGAAGCTGCTTGAACCATATCATCTTTTAGATTAAAAGATTGTTTTCCAACTCCAAAATAATATTTTGTTTCACCTTTATCAGTAACTCCATAAATTCTATCACAAGCAGCATATATTTCCATTTTACTTTCTGCATCATAAAGTCCATACTTAATATTGCCATCACCATCTATATATTTTAAAACTATTGCTTTTACATCTCTAGTTATTCCGTCTGAACATTTCAAATCTCTAAACTCAATTGTTAAAGTATCTTCGAAACTTCTTTCAGAATTATCATCATCTTTAGCAACATAACCAAAGCCTTCAAAACCTGGTTGTAAAGTCAAATCTCCATCTATATCATATAATCCATATTTTCCATCTACTTCTATTACAATAGAATTATCGTATAATATATATTTATTGGTTTCAATAGAAAAATTAAAGTCATTTATTACATCTTCTGGAAGTCCAATACTGTCATATTCACATTCAACAACAACCTCTCCTTCTCTATTAAGAACACCATATTTTCCATCTTTTTCAACTAAATATAAACCTAATGAATCACTTAAAATTTGAAGATTATCATAGTTTTTTGGTTGAACTACCGTATTACCATTAAGATTTATAATACCAATTGTTTCTTCATCACCAGTAACTGTTTTTACAAAAAACTCTTTAACATTTTGAGCAAAAACCATATCATTATATTTAAGTCCAAGTATATTAGCTCCAGTATCAATATTAACTACTCCATACATAGAACCATTGCTTACACACATCATTCCATAGCCTAATGCTCTCATATTTTCATAAATTCCACTAACACTTTGGTATCCATATTCAGCAGCCTTAACCTGTGCTAAATTTACTAAAAATTTTTGATCATAAATATACATTCTATATTCATTATCATAATTTACTCTACAATTACAAATATCACTTAAATTTTTAAGTGGAAAATAAATTTGTCCATCTTGGCTAATTATTGGTAACTCTAAAGTTGAAGTTTCTAATGTTCCGTTTTCTGAATTAGCTTCATAAGGCTCAATAACTTGACCAGTTTCATCTGTATATTCCGTAGCTGTAACTTGAATATATTTTTTCAAAATATTTGAACCAGCAACAAATGAAGCAATTTCATATTCATTTTGAATATATCCACTATTTAAATCTTCAGTAAATGAACCATATTCACCATTTTGGTATGACCAACCAATAAAATTAGCTATATCTTTAGCTCTTACGTAAGTTTCTCCTTTATCATTTTTAAAATAAAAACCATCTGAAATTTGTGATTGAACATCATTTACAAATAGCTTAAAAGTACGGGCATCAAGTCTTTGATAGTATAAAATCATTACAGCTAATACAAGAATTGTTATTATACAAATCGTTATACCTGTTAAAAGCATTTTTTTCTTTTTTTCTTTTGCCTCATTTCTTTTTTGAGTTAATCTGTCAAATTCATTCATTTTTCAGCTCTCCTCTCTTGTATAAATTATTTATTATATCCATATTTTTGATAAAATTCATCTCTAAAATTTACTAAGTTATCATGTTCTATTTCTATTCTAACTCTTTCCATTAATTTAGTCAAGAATCTTAAGTTATGAATTGATAATAATCTCATTCCTAAAATTTCATTCATATTTATTAAATGTCTTATATACGCTCTTGTATAATTTTTGCAAGTATAACAGTCACATTCAGAATCAAGAGGAGTAAAATCTCTTTCATATTTTTTATTTTTTATAACAACTTTTCCATTTGCTGTCATAGCTGTTCCGTGTCTTGCAATTCTAGTAGGAAGTACACAGTCACACATATCAATACCAGCTAAAGCTGCTTCAATTAAATAATCTGGAGTTCCAACTCCCATTAAGTATCTTGGCTTATTTTCAGGCATTTTTGGAGCAGTATAATTTAAAATATCTAAAAATAACTCTTTTGGTTCTCCAACACTAATTCCACCAATTGCATACCCGAGGAAAATCCATTTTTGTTAAATCTTCTAAACTTTTATCTCTTAAATCTTTATAAAATCCACCTTGAATAATTCCAAATAATCCTTGATTTTCATGTGTCCAAGCTTGTTTACATCTTTCAGCCCAACGAGTAGTTCTTTCCATTGAAGCTTTAGTATATTCATAAGTAGAAGGATATTCGCAACATTCATCAAAAGCCATCATTATATCTGAACCCAAAGCTTGTTGAACTTCTATTGATTTTTCTGGACTTAAATAGTTTTTACTTCCATCAAGATATGAACTAAATGTAACACCATCTTCAGTTATTTTTCTTAACTTTCCTAAACTGAAAACTTGAAATCCACCTGAATCTGTAAGAATCGGTCTATCCCAATTCATAAACTTATGAAGACCACCAGCTTCACGAATTAAGTCTTCTCCAGGTCTTAAAAACAAATGATATGTATTTCCTAAAATAATCTCAGCTTTTATTTCATTTTTCAATTCTTCTGGAGTCATAGCTTTTACTGTTGCTTGAGTTCCAACAGGCATAAATACTGGAGTCTGAATATCTCCATGTAGTGTATGAACTATACCACGTCTTGCTCCACTATTTTTATCTATATGTAGTAATTCATAAGTTATTGCTTTATTTTGTTCCATAAATTCTCCTAATAAAAATATAAAGGTTTCACTTGCCACCGCAAGGTAGCAAGTGATTCCACAGCTAAAGTTCAGCCATGGTAAAATTCCTTGAGTTTGCTGGAATTCCAGTCCTTGGCGCCCCACGCTTTTTCAGCGTCACTCACCATCATTAGCGCATAATGAAGCTCTTGACCAGTCTGGCAAACGTGGCAAGCTCCATACGAAAAGTCCACTCCAGCTTTTCTGTAGTCATCCATGCACTCTTGGCATTCTTGGTTGCACCGATTGACAATTTCCTGCCAATCTTTGGTTTTTACCATACAAGGATACCTCCAATAATAAATAAATTTGTTCGGTCTTTTCCAAAACCAAACATATATATTCTACTATCAATTTAATATTATGTCAATTAAAACTTTGCCAAAATTTATAAAATTATCATAGCATCTCCAAAGCTGAAAAACTTATATCTTCCTTTGACTGCTTCATTATAAGCTTTCATGATAAAATCTTTTCCAGCTAAACTTGAAACAAGCATTATTAATGTTGATTCTGGTAAATGAAAATTAGTAATTAAACTATCTATACATTTAAACTTATATCCCGGATAAATAAAAATACTTGTATCACCTTCAGTTTCTTTTACAAACCCGTTATTATCAGCCACACTTTCTAACACCCTACAAGAAGTTGTCCCAACTGCTATAACTCTATGATTTTCTTTTTTTGCTTTGTTTATTTTTTCACTATCTTCAGCCTTTATGTAATAATGTTCAGAATGCATCAAATGCTCTTCAACATTTTCTACTTTTACTGGTCTAAAAGTTCCAATTCCAACATGAAGAGTTACATTTGCAACTTCTACTCCTTTTTCTTTTATTTTATCTAAAAGTTCTTCAGTAAAGTGAAGTCCAGCAGTTGGAGCAGCAGCAGAACCATCATATTTTGCGTAAACTGTTTGATATTTATCCTTATCTTTTAAAGTTTCTTTTATATATGGTGGAAGT
This sequence comes from uncultured Clostridia bacterium, assembly GCA_947625415.1. Classification (GTDB taxonomy): domain Bacteria; phylum Bacillota; class Clostridia; order TANB77; family CAG-508; genus Scatovivens. Next base: position 4,808 of record CANQOG010000052.1, on the reverse strand, counting down.
GGCATCAAACCTATTTTATCTAATATTTCATTAAATATTCCTTTATATTCAAATTTAACTCTTCTATTTCCACCTTCTAAAACATCTAGAATTTCAGCTTTCAAAATTCCATTTCCAAAATCCACTCTTGTTCCTGGCTTCAATTTATTTCCAGGTCTTACCATAACCTCCCAGAAATCACCTTCTAATCTTTTCAAAAGCAAAAATTCAACTCTAGCACCAGTATCTTTTGTTCCATAAAGTCTAGCAGGTATAACCTTTGTATTATTGATAACTAAGCAGTCTCCTGAATTCAAATAATCAATTACATCTCTAAAAACCTTATTTTCAATTTTTTCAGTTTTTCTATCTAAAACCATAAGTCTCGCTTCATCACGCTTATCATAAGGTGTTTGAGCAATTAATTCTTCTGGCAATTCATAATTAAAATCAGATACTTTCATTTTCTATTTTTATTTTTTCTCCTCTTCATCTTTTTTGATTTTATGAATCAATTTAACCATATCTTTGACTAAGCCAATATATTTTACTTTAGCTGAATTATCAACAATATAATCAGCTTTGGCTTTTAAATCATCTTCATTAATTTGAATATCAATTCTTTTTTGTATTTGCTCTTTAGGAAGTCTGTCTCTTTCCTTAATTCTAGCAACCATTGTTTCTTCATCTGCAATAACCCCAATTACACAATTACAAATTTTATCAAAACCACCCTCATATAAAAGTGGAAAATCTAATACAACAATTTCTTTATCTTTATTTTCTAAAATTATCTTCTTTGTTTCAGCCCCAACATATTTAAAAGTTAATTTATTTAATTTTTCTCTTTTATCACTATCTTCAAAAATTGTTTTAGCAAGTTTATTTTTATCTATTCTCCCTTTATGTTTTTCAGGAGTTTTAATCAATATTCCTTCACCAAACATTTTTACTATTTCATCATAATATTTCTCTCCAGGAACACTCATTTCTTTAACAAGCAAATCAGCATCAATAACTATTGCTCCTGAATTATTTTTTATAATTGTACTTACAGTACTTTTCCCTGAACCAGACTTTCCAGTAACACCAATAATAATCATCTTATCAATACCTCTTTCTTACGCGTTATTCTTAATTTCTGTTGTAGCTAAATAATCACATCTATTATTAAACTCATTGTCACTATGGCCTTTAACCTTTATAAACTCATATTTATGTTTTTGAAGTTCATTCCATAATTCTTCCCAAAGTTCTTTATTTTTAACCGGCTTTTTATCAGAGCTTTTCCAACCATTTTTTTGCCAATTATTTATCCATTTTTGATTAAAGCAATTTACAACATAAGCGCTATCACTATAAATTTTTATTTGACAAGGAAATTTCAAAAGTTTAACAGCCTCTAAAACAGCTGTTATTTCCATAATATTATTTGTAGTTTCTTTATTAAAACCAGATATTTCTTTTCTAGTTTCTCCATACATTAAAATTGCCCCCCATCCGTCCTGGACCAGGATTTCCGAGAACATGCTCCATCTGTATAAATATCTACTTTATAATTCATATTTTTCCTTCCCGTTGTTATTTACAAAATTTCAATTCTATGATATTATATCAGTAAATTTAAAAATTTACAATACTAGAGGTGATTTTATTTGAGTGGAGTTTTAGGAATTGTGTCAGAATACAATCCATTTCATAATGGTCATATTCTACATTTAAAAAAATCTATTGAATTAACAAAAGCCGATTTTACAATTGCCATAATGAGTGGAAATTTTGTTCAACGTGGTGAGCCCTCACTTGTTGATAAATGGTCAAAAACTGAAATGGCCTTACGTCAAGGAATTGACTTAGTTATTGAACTTCCTACCGTTTATGCTTGCTCAAGTGCTGAACTTTTTGCTAATCGGAGCAGTAAAAATTTTAAACTCACTTGGAATTATAGATTATCTTTCATTCGGTTCCGAAATGGGGCAAATCAAACCTCTAGATGATGTTGCCACAATTCTTGCAAAAGAACCAAAAGATTTCTCAAATATTTTAAAAACTCAATTAAAATCTGGTTTATCATATCCTAAAGCTCGTGAAATAGCCTTACAAATATATTTTGGAAATTCTCCTATATATATGGAGGCTCTTAAAAATCCAAACAATATTTTAGGCGTTGAATATTTAAAAGCTTTAAAAAGAAGCAATAGTTCAATAACACCTGTTACAGTAAAGCGTGAATATAGTGAATATAACTCTCCAAAAATCAAAAATGGAATCACAAGTAGTACTGGAATTCGTGAAATGATTATAAATGAAAAAAATATACATCAAGTTGTTCCTTTTGAAACTTATGAAATTATTGAAAAACTTAAAGAGAAAGGTAACCTTCTTACTTCATTGAAACTTTTTGAAAAAGAAATAATATATACTTTAAGAAAAATGTCTTTAATGGAAATTTCTAAGCTTCCTGACGTATCAGAAGGTTTAGAAAACAAAATTAAACAAGCAGTAAATACTTGTATAGATTTAGATACATTAATAAATAAAATAAAATCAAAAAGATTTACTCAAACTAGAATTCAAAGAATTCTTCTATACGCTCTTTTAGGAATTACAAAAAGAGATATTCAAGTATCTCAAAAAGTTACTCCATATATTCGTGTTCTTGGCTTTAATAATCATGGAAAAAGAATTATTTCTGCAATTGCTGAGCATAACCCAAAAACAAAAATTGTTGTTTCAGTGAAAAGATTTTTTGAAACAAATAAAGATATAAACCTGCAAGAAATGCTTATGAAAGATATTTTAGCTACAAATATATATACTTTAAAATATAAAACAGACCCTATTGCCAATATTGATTATACTCATAAAATATTGGAATTAAAATAAATCAAAAGATGAGAGGATTAAAAATGAATTATAATGACGAAAATCAAGAAAATAATCAAAATCCATTAACAGAAGATGAATTAAGAGAGCTAAATTTATATGCAGAGCAAAAACGCCAAGAATCACTTGAAAAATATGGAAGAGATATTTATGACGATAATAAAGAAATTGGAAGTAAAAAAGCTATAAAAAGAAGAAATTTTTGGGACAAAGTTGTTGATATTTATTTAGCTATAAGAATGTATGTACTTTTTGCAATATTAATTTTCATACTTGCCATGGTATGGGGAAATCTAGCGCTCCCACATCTTAAAAGTTTAATTTAGTAGTAATTTAAAAAAACAAAAAGAGCAATCTAAATTGCTCTTTTATTTTGCATAATCAATAGCTCTTGTTTCTCTAATAACATTAACTTTAATTTGTCCAGGATATTCCATTTCACTTTCAACACGTTTTGCAACGTCTCTAGCCATAACAACCATTTCTGCATCTGAAACTTTTTCTGGTTTAACAATTAATCTAACTTCACGACCTGCTTGAATTGCAAATGAAGTTTCAACTCCTTCAAATGAGTTTGCAATTTCTTCAAGCTTTTCTAATCTCTTGATATAAGCCTCTAGTGTCTCTCTTCTAGCGCCAGGTCTAGATGCTGAAATAGCATCTGCAGCTTGTACTAAAATGGCTTCTATTGAAAGTGGTTCAACATCACCATGGTGAGCTTCAACGGCATTAATTACAACGTCATTTTCTTTATATTTTTTCAACACTTCAACACCTATTTCAACATGAGTTCCTTCCATATCGTGATCTAGAGCTTTACCAATATCATGTAACAAACCAGCTCTTTTAGCAACTTTAGAATTAATTCCTAACTCATCAGCCATTAAGCGAGCCAAATTTGAAACCTCTATAGAATGGTTAAGAACATTTTGTCCATAACTTGTTCTGTATTTTAATTTTCCAATTAATTTAACTAAATCTGGATGAAGATTATTAACACCTGTTTCTAAACAAGCTCTCTCTCCTTCAGATTTAATAATTTCTTGAACTTCTTCTTTGGCCTTCTCAACAACTTCTTCAATTTTAGCTGGATGAATTCTTCCATCATCAATTAATTTTTCTAACGCCAAACGAGCAACTTCTCTTCTTAATGGGTCAAAACCTGAAATAATAACTGCTTCTGGAGTATCATCAATTATTAAATCAATTCCTGTTAATGTTTCAAGAGTCTTGATATTTCTTCCTTCTCTACCAATAATTCTACCCTTCATTTCATCATTTGGAAGAGCAACTACTGAAACAGTAGTCTCAGAAGTATGGTCTGCAGCACATTTTTGAATAGCTAGTCCAACGACCTCTCTAGCCTCTTTTAAAGCATCATCTTTAATCTTTTGATCATAGTCTCTAATGATTTGAGCTTTTTCTTGAGTTAATTCTTTCTCTAAATCATTTAAAAGTTGACGTTTTGCTTGTTCTTGAGTAAGCCCTGAAATTCTTTGTAATTCTTCTGTTTCTCTTACGTACATTTCTTCTAATTCTTGATGTTTTTTCTCATTTTCAGTAAATTTTCTTTCTAGTTCTTTTTCCCTACCTTCAAAAACTGATGTACGTTTTTCAAGATTTTCTTCTTTTTGAATTAATCTTTTTTCTTGTAATTGAATTTCGCCTCTTCTTTCTTTAATCTCTTTGTCTAAATCATTTCTTAATTGTAATATTTCCTCTTTAGACTTAATAATTTCTTCTTTTTTTAAGTTTTCAGCATCATTTTTAGCATCATTAAGAATCTTCTTAGCTTCTTCTTCTGCACTTTGAATTTTAGATTCTGCAATTTTCTTCCTTAAAATAAATCCAACAGGTGTGAAAATCACAGCTGAGATAAGAAAGATGGCAACATAAATAAGTCCTTGCATATCAATTTACCTCTTTCTATTAATTTTTCAATG
>CANQOG010000051.1 GCA_947625415.1 uncultured Clostridia bacterium | reverse complement strand
ATGGCCCCGTGGTCAAGCGGTTAAGACATCGCCCTTTCACGGCGGAGACATGGGTTCGATTCCCGTCGGGGTCACCACTATATTTAAATTTTGAATATAATAATTTAGCTTATCTTACTTATTGTTTCTACGTAATAGGGAATTGAAAAGCTGAGCACCGAAGCGCCACCTGTGGTGGATGAAGCGAGGTGCCGAAGGCTAAGAAACTATTGATAAAAGCAAAAAAGCTTTTATCAATTAGTTGATTGCTGTAGACGTGACGGGTAGATTCCCGTCGGGGTCACCACTTTATAAAATTGACACGTGCCACTTTAGCTCAGCTGGTAGAGCAACTGACTTGTAATCAGTAGGTCGTCCGTTCGATTCGGACAAGTGGCTCCATATAAACACTTCTTAGCTTGTTGTTAGAACTTGTTAAGGGGTGTTCTTTTTATATAAGTAGAGGAGAAAATTATGAGTAAAGTTGCAATTGTTACAGGTGGAACTAGAGGAATTGGTAAAGCAATTTGTTATGAGCTAGTTAGAAAAGGAATAAAAGTTGTAGTAAATTATAAAAATTCTGATGAGTTAGCTAATAAGATTCAAGAAGAATTAGGTGATATGGTTAGAGTTTATAAAGCTGATGTTTCTAAAAGAAATGAAGTTAAAGGGTTAATTGGTTTTACTTTAAAAGAATTTGGAAATATTGATATTTTAGTAAATAATGCTGGAATTGATCAAGAATGTATCTTTCAAGATATAACAGATGAAATTTGGAATAATGTTATAAATGTTAATTTATACTCTGTATTTTGTATGATACAAGAAGCTTTACCAACATTTTTGAAAAATAAAAGTGGATGTATTATAAATGTTTCTTCAATATATGGAATTTCAGGTGGCTCATGTGCTGTAGCTTATTCAGCTAGTAAGGCTGGAATTGATGGATTAACAAAATCTTTGGCAAAAGAATTAGGACCATCAAATATTAGAGTAAATTCTGTTGCTCCTGGTTGTATAAACACTGATATGAATAAATATTTAAGTGATGAAGATTGGAAAGAAATAAAAGAAGAAACTCCATTAAAAAGAATTGGAGAGGGAGTAGATATTGCAAAATGTGTAGCTTGGCTTGTTGATGATGAATTTACAACAGGACAAGTGATTTCTCCAAATGGAGGATTAGTAATATATTAAAAAATGGATAGGCAAACTATCCATCTTCTTTTTTATTTAATTTTCTTCTATAGTTTCCAGTAATTAATTTTGGTATAAATCTAATTGCTTTGTAAATACTAATTTTAAATTTCTTCTTCCATAAATAGAATTTTGATAGCCTTTTTGGGAACATTGAATTTTCATCTAAAACAATTAGACTAAATTCAGCTTCTTCAATTGGAAAATTATAATTAATAGACTGATTATTATCCCATTCGTTTTTTTCATTGAAAAAACAAATATTTAAGACTTTATTATTATCTAAGTCTATTTCTGCTTGATAGCCAAGTTCAGATTTTTCCATTTTAATATCTTCATATTTTTCCCAATTATCGTTAAAACTATAACGAAGGAAAACTTCTTTAGAATTATCTTCAAAAAATTTTCCAGCATAAGTAATTTTAACTGTTATATAAGGAGTAAGTTTATCTGTATTAAAAAATATATTTTTAAATAACTCCATAATTTATAAATAACCTTTCATTAATCAATATAGATTTTACCTATTATTTCAAATTCCTTCAATTCAGAAACTAATATGTCTTCGATTTCTAATTCTTTATTTTCTGCTCTTAGAACTAGGCCGCCTTTTCTATAAAGTAATTTTCTAATTAAGAATTTATCATCTACTTTGAATAAACCATAATCTTTATTTTCAAGAAGTCCTACTATTTCAACGAAAATATTAGAATCTTTAGCAAAAACTGGTTCCATTGAATTGTCTGGAACTTTAATTGCAAAAGATGCATTTGAATATTTTGCTGGACAAGTTATAAAATCATTTAAATTAGAAAAAACGGGAACTTTATTATAAGGAACATATTTTAAATAATTGTATTTTTCTTGTTCTATACTTAATGTTTTGTCATAAGCATGTAGCAATCCTTCAAATGGAATTCCTAAAGCTTCACAAATAGAACAAAGAGCTTTATGACTAGGATTTCTTTCACCTTTTTCAATATGTGTTAAATGTCCAATATTTATACCGGTAATTTGTGCAAGTTCTGTTTTAGTGATACCTTTCTCTTTTCGAATCATTGCTATCATATTTCCAATCATTTATTGCTACCTCTTTTAATAAAATATTCTATATAGTGATTATATATATAATTTTTTTTATTGTCTAGTAAAAATTAAAGTTTTTATAAAAATTTCATTGCACAAAGAGTTTTGATGTGATAATATATCGGTAAGATATACAAATATTTAAGAAAGGATTTCTTAATATGTCAAGCAAAAAAAAGAATAAACAAAAGAATAAGCAAAATAATAAACCAAAAAATAATACTGTAAATAATGTAGAGAAAGAAAAAATTGAAACAAAAGAAGAAAAAGTAGTTTTTAAAGAAAAGGAAAAAAAGACAGAAACTAAAAAAGAAACTAAAACTGAAGAAACAAAGAAAACTAGTAAAGTTCCTAAATTTTCAGAAATAGAAGAAATAATTGAGAAAGAAAAAGAAGATGTAGAAGAAAATATTGATAGAAATAATGCAAGAAGATTAATGATAAAAATAATTGTATTAATCGTTGTATTAATTATAATATTAGTATTTTCAACTAGTTTTGCATTGTTACACTCAATGACAAATACAATTGCAAGTGGAATAGCAATTAAAAATATTGATGTTTCAGGCCTTACTTATAATGAAGCTAAACAAAAGCTTGATAAAATTTTCCAAGAGGCTTTAAATATTAAAATAAATTTAAATTATAAAGATGAATATTCTTATGAAATAAAATCAGAAGATATAGGATATACTTATGATTTTAAGAAGGAATTAGATGATGCTTATTCAGTAGGAAGAAAAGGAAATATTTTAAAGTGTAACTATTTAATAATTTGGACTGCTTTGACAAAGAAAAATATAGATTTTGAATATAAATATGATAAAGAAATTATAAACTCTATTATAGAAGAAGTTTCAACAAGTATTCCAGGAATAGTAAAGCAATATTCATATTATATTGAAGACAATAATCTTATAATAAGTCCTGGAACTGATGGAATTCAAGTTAATAAAGAAAAATTAAAAGAAAAAATTTCTAATATTTTAGAAAATAGACAATTATCAGAAATTAATAGTATAACAATTGAAATTCCTTATAATAATGTAAAAGCAGAGTCTATTGATATTGACAAAATTTATAGTGAAGTTCGTTCTGACCCAAAAGATGCTTCTTACACTCCAGCAACTGAAACTGAAAAAGCTAAAATTGTCGCTGATACAGATGGAATTGATTTTGCAATCTCAATAGATGAAGCAAAAGCTAAATTAAACGAACAATTAAGTGAATATATTATTCCAATAAATAGAACAAAAGCAAATGTTACGATAAATGATATTGGATTAGAGGCTTTTCCAACTAAAATTCAAGAATTTAGTACGACGTATGATGCAAGTAATGTAGGAAGAAGTGAAAATTTAAGAATTGCTACATCTAAAATTGATGGAACAGTTTTAATGCCAGGTCAACAATTTTCATTTAATAGCGTTGTTGGAGAGAGAACAGTTCAAGAGGGATACAAAAATGCTGCAATATATTCTGGAGATGGTGTTGTAGATGGATTAGCAGGAGGAATTTGTCAAGTTTCATCAACACTTTATAATGTAGCTCTTCTAGCAAATTTACAAATAGATGAAAGATATAATCATTCATTTATAGCTTCTTATGTAGGTGTTGGAAAAGATGCAACAGTTGTTTATGGAGTAAAAGATTTTAAATTTACTAATACAAGAAGTTATCCAATAAAAATAAAAGGATTAGCTGAAAATGGGGTTATAAGCTTTGAAATATATGGAATTGAAGAAGATGTAGAATATAAAATAAATATTGTAACTGATATACTTGAAACTTATCCTTATACAACTCAAACTGTAGTAGATAATTCTCTTGCGCCTGGTGCAAGATATATTCCACAATTGGGAGCTCCTGGTTATAAATCTACAACATATAAAGAAAAAATTTTAAATGGAACTATAATTTCTAAAGAAGTACTTTCAAATGATGTATATAAACCAATGACTAGAATTGTTAGAGTTGGACCTTCAGTAACACCAGCCCAATAATTTAATATTTTAATTATAGGAGAATATTTAATATGAAAATGGCAATCAGAAGAGGAATTGTTGTAATAGTAGGAATTTTTTTGCAATTAACTTTATCATTATCAATATATTTATTTTTTATAGAACATGTTGCTTTAATTAATACATTTTTTACTATTTTTAGCTTTTTAGTAATGCTTGGTTTAATAAAAAATAGTAAAAATTATTCTTATTCATTACCACTAATCATTATTTTAATTTTATTTCCAATAATGGGAATTTTGTTTATCATATTTTTCTATAATAATAAAAGTAGAAGTAGAACTTTAAAAAGTATTAAACAAAGCGAAAATGATAGTAAAAAATATTTAATACAAGATAAAGAAATTAGGGAAGAATTTAAAGATAATGGAAAGCTTAGATATATAAGTGATTTTTCAGGATATCCAGTTACTAAAAATAATGATGTTAATTATTATAAAGTTGGAGAAGAAGCTTTTGATGTAATGCTTGAAGAATTGAAAAAAGCTGAAAAATTCATATTTTGTGAATATTTTATTGTTGCAAATGGAAAGATGTGGAGTTCAATTTTAGAAATATTAAAAGAAAAAGCTTCTAAAGGTGTTGACGTTAGAGTAATGTATGATGATATGGGATGCATTTCTACATTAAATAAATCATATCCACAGGAATTGGAAAAAATGGGAATAAAATGTATTTCTTTTAATAGATTAAATCCAATTGCTGGTGTAATAATGAATAATCGTGACCATAGAAAAATTTTAGTTATTGATGGCAAAGTTGCATTTTCTGGTGGAATTAATATTGCAGATGAGTATATAAATTTAAATAGTAAATATGGTCATTGGAAAGATAATGGAATTAGAATATCAGGAGATGCTGTTTGGAACTATACTGTAATGTTTTTAACGATGTGGAATTCGATTAGAAAAGATGATAAAGATTTTAGAAAATTTAAATATGATTTTTCAAATAAAAATATTGATACAGGTTTTGTAGTTCCTTACGGAGAGACACCATTAGATGAAGAAATTACAGGTGAAGATGTTTATTTGAATATAATTAATCAAGCAAATAAATATGTTTATATTTTTACACCTTATTTGATTATTGATACAGATATGATAAATGCATTAAATTTAGCGGTAAAAAGGGGAGTTGATGTTAGAATTGTAATTCCAGGAATTCCTGATAAGAAAGTAGTATATACTTTATCAGAATCTTATGTTGAACCATTAATAAAAGGTGGAGTTAGAATTTATAAGTATACTCCTGGTTTTGTACATAGTAAAGTTTTTATTTCAGATGATAATATCGCCACAGTCGGAACAATTAATATGGATTATAGAAGTTTATATTTACATTTTGAATGTGGATGTTATTTTGAAAATGTTGATGTAATTAAAGACATAAAAGATGACTTAGTTGAAACTATGGAAAAAAGTCATGAAATTACAAAAGAAGAAGCTTCACCAAAATTAATAAAATCTATCTGGCAAGCACTTCTTCGTTTAGTTGCACCATTAATGTAATAATTTAAATAAAAAGAATTAAAATGTAAATTTTTTAATTCTTTTTTTATGTCTATAAATATAAAAAATAAATTAGCACTCTATACTTGACATTGCTAAAAAATGAGTTATAATTATATATGGTAAAAAAATAAATAAAGTAAGAAGGTGAAAATTATGAATACACAAAAATTAACTCAAAAATCAATTGAAGTAATTCAAAATGCTCAAAATATTGCTAGTGAAAATAATAATCAACAAATTGAGCAACTTCATATTTTATATTCTTTGCTTACTATACAAGATAGTCTAATAAAAGAAATATTTAAAAAGATGAATGTTCCAGATGAGTTTGAACATCAAGTATTAAATGAAATAAATAAATTACCTAAAATAACTGGTTCAAGAGAGATAGATAATATATATGTAACGCCTGATGTAGATAGTATGCTATCAGAGAGTGAAAAAATTGCAAAAAATATGAAAGATGAATATGTGTCTGTTGAGCATTTAATGATAGCTTTATTTGATAAGGCAAATAATAAAATTAAAGAGTTATTTAGAGTTTTTAATATTACCAAAGAAGAATTTATGAAAATTTTAGTTGGTATTAGAGGAAATAGTAGAGTTACATCAGATAATCCAGAAGAGACATATAATGTTTTAGAAAAATATGGTTCAGATTTGGTTAAACTAGCAAAAGAGCAAAAGCTAGACCCAGTAATAGGTAGAGATGATGAAATTAGAAATGTTATAAGAATTTTATCAAGAAAAACTAAAAATAATCCATGTTTAATTGGTGAACCTGGCGTTGGTAAAACTGCAATTGCAGAAGGACTAGCATTAAGAATTGTTAGAGGTGATGTTCCAGAAGCCCTTAAAAATTCTACGATTTTTTCATTAGATATGGGAGCATTGGTAGCAGGAGCAAAATATAGAGGAGAGTTTGAAGAGAGATTAAAAGCTGTTTTACAAGAAGTTAAGAAAAGTGATGGAAGAATAATATTATTTATAGATGAACTTCATACTATTGTAGGTGCTGGAAAAACTGAAGGAGCAATGGATGCTGGAAATTTGTTAAAACCAATGCTTGCAAGAGGGGAATTACATTGTATAGGAGCAACTACGTTAAATGAATATAGAAAATATATAGAAAAAGATCCAGCTTTAGAAAGACGTTTCCAACATGTACTTGTTGATGAGCCTAGTGTTGAAGATACAATATCAATTTTAAGAGGTTTAAAAGAAAGATATGAAGTTTATCATGGAGTACAAATCAGTGATAGTGCAATAATTGCAGCAGCGACACTTTCACATAGATATATTTCTGATAGATTTTTGCCAGATAAAGCAATAGATTTAATTGATGAAGCTTGTTCTATGATAAAAACTGAAATGGAATCTATGCCTATAGAGTTAGATGAAATTTCACATAAAATTACTCAATATCAAATAGAGGAAACTGCTTTAAAAAAGGAAAAAGATGAATTATCAGTTAAAAGATTAGAAGAAATAAGAAAAGAAATAGCGCAAATGCAAACAAAATTTAATGAGATGAAAGCAAAATGGAATAATGAAAAAGATGCTATTTCTAAAGTACAGAAATTGCGTGAAGATTTAGAAAAAATAAATTCTGAAATAGAAGTAGCAGAAAGAAATTATGATTTGAATAAAGCTGCTGAATTAAAATATGGTAAATTGCCACAAATTCAAAATGAGTTAAAAAAAGAAGAGGAAATTGCTAATAAATCTAAAGAAGATACTTTGCTTAGAACTAAAGTTACTGATGAAGAAATTACGAAAATTATTGCAAAATGGACAGGTATTCCAGTTTCAAAACTTATGGAAAGTGAAAGAGAAAAAATATTAAATTTAGGTAATATTTTGCATAAAAGAGTAATAGGTCAAGATGATGCAGTTACTAGAGTTACAGAAGCGATAATTCGTTCAAGAGCTGGAATACAAGATCCAAATCGTCCTATTGGTTCATTTATGTTTTTAGGTCCTACAGGTGTAGGAAAAACAGAACTTGCAAAAGCGTTAGCAGAAGCATTATTTGATGATGAACATAATATGGTTAGAATAGATATGTCAGAATATATGGAAAAATATTCAGTTTCTAGATTAATTGGCGCTCCTCCTGGATATGTTGGATATGAAGAAGGTGGACAACTAACAGAAGCAGTTAGAAGAAAACCATATTCTGTAATATTATTTGATGAAATAGAAAAAGCTCATCCAGACGTGTTTAATGTATTATTGCAAGTATTAGATGATGGAAGAATTACAGATTCGCAAGGAAGAACAGTTGATTTTAGAAATACTATTATTATTCTTACTTCTAATTTAGGTTCTGATATCATTTTAGAAGGAATAGATAATGAAGGAAATATTTTGCCTGAAGTAGAAGAAAAAGTAAATAATTTGTTAAAACAGAATTTTAGACCAGAGTTTTTAAATCGTTTAAGTGAAATTATTTTGTATAAGCCTTTGAAAAAAGATGAAATTAAACAAATATTAGATTTACTAATATTAGACTTAAATAAGAGACTTGATGATAAACAAATTACAATTACTTTGACAACTAAAGCAAAGGAATATTTAATTGATAATGGATATGATTCAGTATATGGCGCAAGACCATTAAAAAGGTTTGTTCAAAAGAAACTTGAAACTTTAGTTGCTACAAAAATACTTGAACAAGATATTCTTCCAAAGTCAAATATTAAGATTGATTTTGATGGTAAACAATTAACAGTAGAAAAAGATAATTAATAAAAAGAATATAGTACACCTTATAAAAAAGAGATATAATTTGAATATATCTCTCGCATGGTGCGCCATAGAGGATTTGCCAGAGGCCGCGTCGTAGAAAAGGTCATTTAGACCTTTTCTGTTCAGTTTCAACGATTTCTGCTGAAATCGCCAAAACTGAACCACAGTAACGGCAATCAACTAATTGATAAAAAGCTTTTTGCTTTTTATCAAAAGTTTCTTAGCCTTCGCAATATCGCTTCATCTGCCACTGGCAGCGCTCAATTGCTTAGCTTTTCGAATCCTCTATCTTTACGAAACAAAAAAAGAGATATAATTTAATATATCTCTCACTTGGTATGCCATAGAGGATTCGAACCTCCGACCATTTGATTAAGAGTCAACTGCTCTACCAACTGAGCTAATGGCGCATATTTAATTATTTATATCAAATTGGGGAGAATTGGGGAGAAGTTTAATTTTATGTTTTTTCCCTAATTCCCTCAAATTATTTATTTATCAACTATTAAAACTATTTTTATATTTTTAAAACCATTTGATTAAGAGTCAACCGCTCTACAAAACTGTTATTTTATTGCAATTAAATTGACTTTTATAAAAAAAGATGTTAAAATGTTACTATGGTATGAATATTTTTTAATAAATATCATACTATAGTAACAAGGAGATGAAAAAAGTGAATTGCTATAATATGGTTTTAGATTATATAAATAATGTTGGACAAGGAATACCTATTTTTATTGAAGAAATTAAAGATTATATAATAAAATTTTATGATGAAAGTGAAAAAGAAAAAGTATTTAATAATATAAAAGCAATTTTAAATAGAATGAACAAAGAAGGTATTATACAAACAGCTTATAAAGGAATTTATTATATTCCAGTTGAAAATATATTTGGAAAAATGTTATTAGGTAAGCGCCAAATTGTTCAATATAAATATATAATGGATAAAGCTGGCAATATAAAAGGGTATTTTACAGGTGCTAAACTTTTTAATGATGCTCATTTAACAACTCAAGTTCCAAATGTTATTGATATAGCTACAAATGAATGTAAAAATTTTAATAAATATGAAAATAAAAAGTTAAATGTTATTTTAAGAAAACCAAAAATTACTGTAACAAATGAGAATTATAAATATTTACAATTATTTGATTTAATAGAAAATAAAGACAATATTGGGATTGAAGTAGATAATCCTAATGAGATTATTTATAAATTTATTTTAGAAAATAATTTAAATTTTGAAAAAATAATAAAATATGCTATGGATACAAAAAGTAGAACTGTTATTAAAAAAATACTTATTCTAGCGAGATAAAAGAAAGGAGAAAAAATGAATTTACATTTAAACAAAGAATTATTTAGAGAATATATAGACAACTTAAATATTAGAACAAATATTGATCGTGATATTATTGAAAAAGATTATTACGTTTGTTCTATATTAAAAGAATTATCAAAACAACAAAATGAATTGCAATCATATTTTAAAGGTGGAACGGCAATTTATAAAATATTAGATACAATGAATCGTTTTTCAGAAGATATAGATTTAACTGTAAAAATTCTTCCAGAACAATCTAATACCAAAAATAAAAAGAGATTAAAAGAATCAGCTTTAGGATATAAAATTCCTGAATTAGAATTATCAAAAGATGAATGTATTGATAATAAAGGAAGTGTAACAGGTGTATATAGATATAATTCTATTTATGAAACAAATAATGAACCTTTACATAGAGCTGGAATTATTCAAGTTGAAGCAACTTCTTTTACTGTTAGTGAACCATATCAAAAATATACAATAGAGCCACTTATATATAAATTGTCTAATGAAAATGAAAAAAATATATTAGAAAGTCAATTTGAAATATCAAAATTTGATATTAATATTATTAAATTAGAAAGAATGTTTATAGATAAAATTTTTGCAGCTGAATTTTATTATATAAGAAAGATGTATAAAGATGTTTCTAAACATTTATACGATATTTCAGTATTATCTCAAAATGA
>CANQOG010000050.1 GCA_947625415.1 uncultured Clostridia bacterium | reverse complement strand
GGAGTTTTAGATATTACTGAACTAAAAGCAGTAGATAAAGCTCTAATTATTGCATTAGGAATTAAAAATAAAGAAATGTCAAATGTATAAAAAAACAACAATTCCTAAATTTATACATTTAACAGAATAAGAAAAATGAGTTAGTTTTAATTAGAATAAGACTAACTTTTTTAGTTAGGAGGATTCAATGAAAGTAAAAAAATCAAACATAAAATTTGAAGATTTACCAGACACAATAACTCCTGAAATATATTCTAATTGGAGAGGAATAGGAGTTGTAAAAGCAAGAGAGAGATTTCATAGCTATGGATTTCCACTTATAAAAAATTGTGGAGCTAACTTAATTGCAGATAAAAGAGCAGTATTTATATATGAATTTTGTATAGATGAAGAAACTAAAAAAATGATGTTAGAAAAAATTGCTACAAAGATGTTTGAGTAATCTTCTTTTTTAGAAATGGAGGAAATTATGGCAAGAACAATGAGAAAAAGAGGTAATGGAGAGGGAACTATTTATTATTCAGAAACAATGAAAAAATGGGTAGGACAAGTTACATTAGGTAGAGATGGAAATGGAAAACAAGTAAGAAAAAGTCTTTATGGCGATACAAGAAAAGAAGTAAAAGATAAAATGGAACAAATCCAGAGAGAAATGCAAGCAGGCAATGATGTAACTAATAGATTATCAATAGTAGATATTGCTGAAGATATAAGGGAATTAAAATATAATACTAATTCTATAAAAAGAGCATCATATGTACGACTTGGAGAAACAATAGATATAATGAAAAAAATATTACCCTTTGCAAATATTCCAATTCAGAATGTTACGAGAAATATAATTAATACACAAAGTCAAAATCTTACATCATATTCGCAATCAGTAATCACAAAAGTGTGGCAACAATTACAATGTGCTTTTAATGAAGCTAGAATTAGAGATATAGTTGATAAGAATCCTTTTGACTTAAAGGGGTATATAATGAAACCAAAATCTAGTAAACCAACAAAAGAAATAGATGCACTAACAATAGAAGAGGAAGAAAGATTTATAAAAGAATTAGATAAAGGATATGATGATTATACAATAGTATTTTATATAGCTATATATACAGGTATGAGAATAAGTGAGATATTGGCACTAAAAAGAGAAGATATAGATTTTGAAAATAAAAAAATATATGTAAGAAAAACATTAAGCCATATTGATAAAGGAAGAATTTTATTGGAAAATACAACAAAAACTTATGCAGGTATGAGAGATGTACCTATATTAAATACTTTGAATAATAAATTATTAGAATATAAAATTGATAAAAAAAGAGGTTTTTTATTTTTGAAAAATGGAAACTTTATACATGCTACAAATTTTAATGCAAGATTTCAAAAACTATGTAAGAATGCAGACATTAGAGTTTATAAGAAAAAAGAACAGAAAAAAGGTGGAAGAAAAACTAAAAGAATATACCAATGTAATGTTACTAAGAGTAGGGTTAATACACATATGTTAAGACATACTTTTGCAACTAGATGTATAGAAAATGGAGTAAGTCCAGTAGTTTTACAAAGAATACTAGGACATAAAGATATACAAGTTACATTGAATACATACACAAGTGTATTTAATGAATTTAAAGAAAAAGAAATCGAAAAGATTAATTCAATTTTTTTAAAGTAGAAATTTTATAAATTTTATAAAAAAATTGAAATTTATATTAAAATATGATATAGTATATAATGGAAATTTAAAGATAGAAAAATGTTAATAAAACTTAATGAATTTTAATAAATTCAATCGGGTAGCATTAAAATAGCAGTTTTTTTGTTTTAAAATATACTTGAAATACTAGCAATAAAGCAGGTTGCAGAGAATTTTATAAAAAGTTCTATGAAACCACTTTTAGACCATTAATATAACTACATTTTAATATAAAGATTAGCTATAAAAAGTCAATAAAAAATTAAATATTTTTAAAGAAAGGAAGCTATATATTGCAAAATAATAATAATTTAATAAAAAAAGACTTTTTAATCTATACAGATGAAAATGGAGATGTAAAAGTAAATGTTCTACTTATTAATGACGATTTATGGTTAACACAAGACTTAATAGCAGAATTATTTGGTAAAGCACGTAATACAATAACAGGACATATAAATAATATTTTTGCTGAAGGTGAATTAGATGAAAAAAGCAATGTCGAAAAAATCGACATTGCTGGATCAGATAAGCCTGTAAAAATTTATAATCTAAATGTTATAATAGCAGTAGGATATAGAGTAAATTCCAAAAAAGCAACACAATTTAGAATTTGGGCAACAAAAGTTTTAAAAGAATACATAACAAAGGGATTTGTTTTAGATGATGAAAGATTAAAAAATGTAGAAAATTTTTTTGGAAAAGATTACTTTAAAGAACTTTTGGAACGAATTCGTTCAATTAGAGCAAGTGAACGTAGAATATGGCAACAAATAACTGATATTTTTGCAGAATGTAGTATAGATTATGATAAAAATTCGGATATAACAAAGCAATTTTATGCGACTGTTCAAAATAAGTTCCATTATGCAATTACTGGAAATACAGCAGCAGAAATTATATATAATAAAGCAGATAGTCAAAAAGAAAATATGGGATTAACAACATGGAAACATTCACCAAATGGTAGAATATTAAAATCAGATGTATTAGTTGCAAAGAATTATTTAGATGAAAGTCAGGTAAAAAGGTTGGAAAGGACTGTATCTGGATATTTTGATTATATTGAAGATTTAGTTGAAAGAGAAAATACATTTACAATGGAGGAATTTGCAGAAAGTATAAATGCTTTTTTGGAATTTAGAAAATATGATATATTACAAGATAATGGAAAAGTTTCTAGAAAGGAAGCAGAAGAAAAGGCTGAAAGGGAATATGACAAATTTAATAAAAAACAGAAAATTATCTCTGATTTTGATAAGTTATTGATTGAAACGAAAAAATTAAAATAAGTGTAACCAGTTTTTTCATTGAAAATTTTTTCAAAATATGATATAGTTATTTATATGTAATTTATGAAACTTTTTAAAATTAGATAGTGTCTTATAAATATAGAAGTTTAAAATAGAGAGGTATTAGCTATGAAACTAAAGAAAATTTTTAAGAAACTATTAATTGTAGCTATTGCAAGTTTTATTTTTCCAATATTTGCAAGCAAAGCTCAAGCAATGACAATTGTAATTGATCCAGGACATGGTGGAAGTGACCCACGGAGCTATTAAAAATGGAATTTATGAATGTGATTTGACAATGACAATTTCAAATTATTTAAAAGAATATTTAGACGAATATTCTGATGTAAATGTTTTATTAACTCATAAAAGTGGGGAGACAATGTCTTTAAATGATAGAGCTGATTTTGCTAGAGGAAATAACGCTGATTTGTTAGTTAGTATTCATATTAATAGTAGTGTTGATAGTTTCAAAAATGGTGTAGAAGCATATGTTACATATAGAACTGATTTACCAAAATATAATGAGCAAATGACATCACTTTCAAATTTGATTTTAAGGAATATTTCTAATTTACGGAATACATAATAATGGTGTAACAACTAGAGTTGCAGTTAATGCTGAAAATGAAGATGAATATAAATATTATGATGGGCAAAACGGAGATTATTATGGAATTATTAGAAGGTCAATGAAGGGTGGATATGAAACTAGTTTAGGCCCAGATTTAAGAGATGGCTCAGGAATTTCAACAGTTCTTGTTGAACATGGATATTTAAGTAATAATTATGATAGAAGTATAATATACTCTGATAGTGGTTTAAAGGCTTTGGCAAAAGCTGATTGTGATGCTATTGTGGAATTTTATTCATTACAAAAGAAAAGCCAAATAAAATATTATAGTCCTTCTGAAGAAGCAATTTTTGATAGTACATATTATGCTGATAAATATGAAGATTTAAGAAATGCTTTTGGGTATGATTATAATCTTTTGAAAAATCATTACCATACTTGTGGAATTAAAGAAGGAAGAAGTGCTAGTCCTGCTTTTGAGCCAGAGTTTTATTTAAATAGTAATCAAGATTTAAAAAATGCTTTTGGAATGAATTTTGAACAAGCTTATAATCACTTTGTTAA
Source organism: uncultured Clostridia bacterium (assembly GCA_947625415.1). Classification (GTDB taxonomy): domain Bacteria; phylum Bacillota; class Clostridia; order TANB77; family CAG-508; genus Scatovivens. Next base: position 7,321 of record CANQOG010000050.1, on the reverse strand, counting down.
TATTGGAATTAAAGAAGGAAGAATTACTTCTCCAGCTTTTGACTCTATATATTATTTTGAACATAATCAAGACTTGCAAAAAGCATTTGGAAGTGGAAATTATGAAGAAGGGTTTTATCATTTTACTAGAATTGGAATTACAGAGGGAAGAATAGCAAGTCCATATTTTGATGTAATTTATTACTTAGATAATAATTCTGATTTAAGAAATGCATTTGGAAACGATTACAAAAAAGCGACAATTCATTATATGCTTTTTGGAATTAATGAAAATCGTATATCAGTTTATAAAGAAGAAACTATAGGATTAGGAGATTTTTAAATGTTTTTTAATATAGATAGAAGAACAATAATTGGAATATTAATTGCTTGTGTTGTTATTTCACTTTTAGCATCTGGCGAGTTTGCAAGTCTTTTACTTACAATTCCAGGTGTTATAATTGCAATGACATTTCATGAATATGGTCATGCATGGATGGCAACAAAGCTTGGAGATACTACTCCTAGAGCTCAAGGAAGACTTACATTAAATCCTTTAGCTCATTTAGATCCAGTTGGAATTATTATGCTTCTATTTGTTCATATTGGCTGGGGAAGACCAGTTGAGATAAATCCAAATAATTTTACATCTAATAAGTCAAGAGGAACGTGTGAGCTTTTAGTTGCAATAGCAGGACCAATTATGAACTTTATTTTAGCATTTTTATTTATACTAATATACTATGCTTTTATAACTTATGCTAAATTATCTGCAAAATGGTTTTTTATAATTGAAGCAATTATAGCTAACGCAATTGTTGTAAATATTGGACTTGGAGTATTTAATTTAATTCCAATTCCACCATTAGATGGTTCAAAAGTATTTAGAAGATTTTTACCATATTCAGCAAATGAGTGGCTTGATAGAAATATGCAAATAATTTATATTATATTTATGATTTTATGGATTACAGGAGTTCTAGGATATATTGTTAGTCCTGTAATTAACTTTATAATGAAATGGTTGCTTATTCTTGCTGGGAAGATTTTTATGATATTTGTTTAGAAAGAAGAGAAGAAATGAAAAACGTTCTTATAATGGGAATTGAATCAAGTTGTGATGAAACTTCTGTTGCTATTGTTAAAAATGGCAGAGAAGTTTTGTCTAATATTATAAATTCTCAAATTGATATACATACTGAATTTGGTGGAGTCGTTCCTGAAATTGCTTCAAGATGTCATACAGAAGTTATAAATCAAGTTATGAAAAAGGCTTTAAAAGAAGCAAACTGTAATTTAGAAAATATTGATGCAATTGCTGTAACTCAACGGTCCTCGGTTTAGTAGGAGCGTTACTTGTTGGAGTTTCTTATGCAAAAGCATTAAGTTTTGCTTCTCGGAAAACCATTAATTGCTGTAAATCATATAAATGGTCATATTGCGGCAAATTATATAACACATAAAAATTTGGAACCACCATTTTTGTGTTTAATAATTTCTGGTGGACATACAAATTTAGTAAATGTTAAAGATTATAATGAAACTGAAATTTTAGGAAAAACGCGTGATGATGCAATTGGAGAAGCGTTTGACAAAGTTGCAAGAGTAGTTGGACTTCGGATATCCTGGTGGTCCAAAAATTGATAATCTAGCAAAAGAAGGAAATGAAAATATTTTATTACCTATAACTCATTTTGATAATTTAGATTTTAGTTTTAGTGGAATTAAAACTGCTGTAATAAATCTGAATCATAAGAATCCTAATATAAACAAAGCAGATTTATGTTTGAGTTTTGAAAAAGCTGTAACAGAAATGCTTATAAATAATGTAAAAAAAGCTATAGATGAAACCGGTTCAAAGAAAATTGTTTTAGCTGGTGGTGTTTCAAGAAATTCTTATATAAGGGCTTCTTTTGATAAACTTGCTAAAGAAAAAAAGATAGAAGTATATTATCCAGAAGGAATTTTATGTACAGATAATGCTGCAATGATAGCTAGCTCTGGATATTATGAGTTTTTAAAAGAGAATTTTGCTCCTTTAAATTTAAACGCTATTCCAAACTTGAAATTATAAAATAGAAAGGTAAAAATGATTTATATAATTGGAGATTTGCATTTAGGCTTTTCAGTTAATAAACCAATGGATATTTTTGGAAATAATTGGGAAAATCATAGTGAAAAGATAAAGCAAAATTGGTTGAATAAAGTAAATAAAGATGATACAGTAATTTTACCAGGCGATTTTTCTTGGGCAATGGATTTAGAAGAATCAAGACCAGATTTTGAATTTTTAAATGATTTGCCAGGGAAAAAAATATTGCTTAAAGGAAATCATGATTATTGGTGGACAACTGTTAAGAAAATGAATGCTTTTTTAAAAGAAAATAGTTTTGAAAACATTTATTTTCTTTTCAATAATAGTTATTTTGTTGAAAATAAGGTAATTGTTGGGGCAAAAGGATGGCCAACTTTAACTCCAAATTCGGAAGAAGACTATAGAATTTTAAAAAGAGAATGTTTAAGACTTGAAAACTCTATAAAAGATGCAATTTCAAATTTTGGAGAATATAAAGAAATGATTGCGATAATGCATTATCCACCATTTTATAAAGATATAGTAAATGAAGAAATTGATTTTATAAAGATACTAAAAAAATATGGAATAAAAAAATGCTATTATGGTCATCTTCATGGAGAAGCTTTTAAAGAAGCAAAAGAAGGAGAGATTGACCGGAATAGAGTTTAAATTAATTAGTTCAGATTATTTAAATTTTGATTTAATAAAAATATAACACTTAAAAAAAGTGTTATTTTTTTGTTGAATTAAAAAGTATTTATTGATATAATACATTTGTAAACTTAGAATGGAGAAAAGTTATGGATATTAATCAAGTAAATAGTGTTTTAGATAAAGAATATAATTGTATAAGTATTGATTTTTTTACATATAAGGAATATCAATTTGTTAAAGCTTATGAAAAGGAAAAATTTCCTACTCAATATAGATATTTTAATATTAGTAAAGAAAATAAAGTAACAGAAGTTAAAGATGCTACAATATTAAGATATTTTAGAGAAAAACATGAACCAGTTAGACATATAAATTATTAAGATACTATGGAGAAAAAATGAGTAATTATAATAGTGAAACTGATAGGATTTTAAATCCAGAAATTAAGAGTTATACGTATAGATTTGTTCAAGAAGCTTTAAAAAGAAATCCACTTTTTGAAAAGGTTTTTGGTAAAAATTATGTAAAAAATAGAATAAAAGAATCGATAAAAACTGTTTATACTAATGAAACACCATCTGCAAAAGGATATATTGGATATCATACATTTAATGATGATATAACTTTATGTCTAACTTCAGAGGATAATGGGCTTTTGCGTCCTGAAGATATTGAAAAAAATTCAGATTATCAAGAACTTCTTTTGCATGAAGCGGTTCATGCAATATTTAAAAGGACAAAAAAAGAATGTAAAAAGATGAAAGTTGAGTGTGCAACAGGTTTGCTTGAAGTAAGGACTATTCCAGAGATAAAAGGATGGATTGAAACTGGAAGAGGATTAAATGAAGGCTTTACAGAATGGGTATGTGAGAGAATAGGCGGATATGAAACTAAAAGTTATTCAGAATTAACAAATTATATAAGACTATTAGAATTGGCTGTTGGTACAGAAAAAGTTTTAGAATTGGGAAAAGGTGATATTTATAAGAGAATGCCTTCTATATTAGGGATTGATAATAAATCAGATTTAAATGGCTTAATTGCTTCATCAGATGCTTTATATAATTTAAATTCAGAACTTTTAACTAATAAAATTATTTGTGAATTATTAGAATATAGAGAAGATAATAAGGAAAAATCTAGTCCGGAATATGATAAAAAATATGAGATTTCAAAAAATGAAATTGAAGAGTTAAGAAATGATAAGGATTTTTTAGATTATATAAATAAAAATAATTTGGACGATTCAGATAAAAGTATTTTAAAATTCTTAAAGGAACATAAGTTTAAAGAATTAGTAAAAAGACAACAAACTGAAATGGTTTATTTTGAAAGCAAAGTATTAGATTTATATTTTGCAAAAGATTTAGAAAAAATTTTTTCTAAGGAAGGTCCGATAGATGATGATGACTATAAAAAAGTTTCACAAATAACTAGTTTGTTAAATGCTGATTTAATGTTAGTACCAGATTCTCTAAAAGAAGAACCTAAATTAAGTTGTGTAAGAATAAAAGAAGAATTTGCTAAATTTCAAGAAAAATATATTAAGCAAGCAGAAAAGTATATTAATCAAGTAGCTATTAAAGAATCTAAAAGATATGTAGCAGGTGAGATATCAATAAAAGATGTGATAGAAGAAACTGCTATGATGAGGAAATATAAATTTGGCTTAAATAATGATTTACCACTTAAATTTTTTAAAGAGTTTTCTAAACAAGTTGATCCAGATTTTAGTAATAATATTTTAAAAATGATTCTAAGATTTGTAGATTGTTTACTTGAAAAAGATGATAATTTCAAAAAATTTGAAGGTGCAAAAATGTATAAGCTTGTTTCTCAAGACAAATCTATCGATACTGTAATTACATTTAGTCAAGATAATTTTTATAATAATTATTTTGAAAGTGGTCATTATGTTAATGAAAACTCTATTAAATTTGATTTTACAGTTGATAATGATATAGACAATGAGTATGCAATGGCTATGCAAGGATATTTAAAACTTCGACAAGAAATATTAGAAAAAAATCCAAATAGTAAATTTTATATTTCTTCTAGAACTATTATCGTTCAAGATGGAGATAATAACAATTCCTTTTATTATATATACAAAGGGCAAATAGTTCCTATGACAATAGAGAAAGAACATAAAGTTAGCTTATTTTCAAAAGAAAATGAGAAAAAAGAAGAAAATAATGTTACAGATATTATACCAGTAAAAACAGGAAGATTTACTAATTTTATAAATAGAGTAAGAAAGAAATTATATGAATTACGTACAGGAAAAAGTCAAGAAAAATTAGAAGAAAGTCAGATTAATGGAGTTCCTGGAAAAATAGAATTTTCAACTAATGAAAAAGAAAAAACAGTAATAGATTCATATAGAGTAGAAGATTTTAACGAAAGATTAGAAGTTGCAAGAGAGTCTAAGAGTATAGAAAGTATAGAGCAAAGAAGTGAAGATAATAGAAAAAATGATGGTAATAATAGATAAAACTAAAAAAACAGAAACTAAAGATATAGTGATTAATGAAAATCAATTGAAAAGAGATGATAATTAAATTTAAGGAGGAAAATTATGTCAAGAGAATTACCAATTACTGATATTAAAGATATGCTAAAGAAAACAGGAAATTTATATGGAGATAGACCAGCATATAAATTTAAAACAGATGAGCCAGGAATTTTTAAAACAATTTCACATAAAGAAGTTAGAGATATGGCAGATTTTTTAGGAACAACTTTAATTGATTTACTAGAGTTAAAAGGAAAAAGAATTGCTGTAATTGGTGAAAATAGATATGAGTGGGAAGTTGCTTATATGTCTATTGTAGCTGGAACAGGAGTTGTTGTTCCTCTTGATAAAGCTCTTCCTGAAAATGAGTTAGAAAGTTTAATTAGGCGTTCAAAAGTTGAAGCAATTTTTTATTCAAAAAATTATGAATTAGTTTTAAAAAGACTACAAAAAGATGGAACTTGCCGTTTGAAACATTTAATTTGTTTTGATAATGACACTCATGAAGATGGAGTTTATTCATTTAAAGAACTAATTCAAAAAGGAAAGAAATTAGTAGAGCAAGGTTCTAAAAGCTTTATTGATAGTAAAATTGACCCAAATTGTATGTCAATAATGTTATTTACATCTGGAACAACATCTGATTCAAAAGCAGTTGCTTTAAGTCATTATAATATTTGTCAAAACTTAATTTCAATGAAAGAAGTTTTATGGAACATAGATGAAACAGATACATTTCTTTCAGTTCTTCCTGTCCATCATGTTTTTGAATGTTCAGTTGGATTTATGCTTGCCATGTATCTAGGAGCTTGTACAGCTTTTTGTAGTGGAATGAGACATATTGTAGATGATTTAAGAGATTATCAAGTTACATTTTTAGTTTGTGTTCCAGCTTTATATGAGCTTATGTATAAAGGAATTTTAAAAAATCTTGAAAAGGCTGGAAAACTAGAGGCTGTTATGGCTTTAGTCGAAGCTCATAAAAATGATACAATGGAACAAAAAGCAGAGCTTTTCAAAGATATTCATAATATCTTTGGCGGAAAAATAAAATTATTTATAAATGGAGCAGCAGCTTTAGATGTTAATGTTGAAAGGGGCTATAGAAATTTTGGAATAAATCTTGTTCAAGGCTATGGTTTAACTGAAGCAAGTCCTGTTGTTTGCGTAAACTATTTTAAAGGAAAAGATGAGAATAATCATATATTTGGAACAATTGGAAAAGTTCTTCCAAATGGAGAAGTTAAAATTGATAATCCAAATGAAGAAGGTTTTGGAGAGCTTTTATATAAAGGTCCAAATGTTATGCTTGAATATTATGAAAATGAACAAGCTACAAAAGAAACAATAGAACCTGATGGATGGCTTCATACAGGTGATATTTGCAAAATTGATGAAAATGGTTATATTTTTATTTCTGGAAGAAAGAAAAGTGTTATTGTTCTTAAAAATGGAAAAAATATTTTTCCAGAAGAGATGGAAAATTTAGTTAATAAAATTCCAGGTGTTGCTGAATCAATGATTTATCCAGTTCTTAATAATGATGCTATTGATGAGAATGATATTAAAATTGCAGTAGAGGTTGTTTATGATAAAGAAATTATGAAAGAAATGTTTAATATTGAAGATGAAAAAGAAATTTACAATTTAATAAATGAAAAAATTAAAGAAATCAATAGAACTATGCCATTATATAAGGCAATTAGAGGTTTAAAGATTACAGAAGTTCCAATTATAAAAACAACAACTGGAAAAATAAAACGTTATGAAGAAATGAAAAAATTAGTTTAAATAATAAAAATCTAAGAAAGTCCAATATGATAACAAAAATTTGAGGAAGTTGTGAATGTAGGAATTTTTACATTAGAAATTGTTAGTTTCTGGATTGAGGGATGTTCGCAGCTTGACGTGAAAGAGGCTCATTTTGGAAACTTACAATTTCAATGGAAAAATGTCCGCCCCGAGCAACGTACTCAAATTTTTCAGTTATCATATTGGACTTATTTGATTGTAAAATTCAATTTAAGTTTCGGTGTTTTGAAAAAATTTTATAAAAAACAATGAAAACAGGGTAATTTTTAGATAAAAATTAATCT
>CANQOG010000049.1 GCA_947625415.1 uncultured Clostridia bacterium | reverse complement strand
AAAGGAGGTATGTTTACAATGTCATTTTTTCGTAAATCAGGCATAGTAAACGTGAAAATGGTAATCACGGAAGAAAAAATTTTATCAAACATAGATAAAATTCAAAAGTTAATAAATCCTAACAGCAAGAAACAAATTGTTCAGTTAGAAGAAGACTCTTATTTTAAAGATTTAGTAGAATCTGTAAAAACATATCTATTAGAATACCCTAGAAAAAAGAATTTTCCATCAGTTGTTTATAAATCAGCTTATGATTTAGTTGAATATGCGACAAATCAATTTGAAGAAAATACAAAGAAAATTGAGGAGTTAATTCGTAAGAGAGAAAGAAATATTAAACTTGCGAGTGTTTTAAGAGATGTAACAAATGCTGTTAAAGGTAGAGCTAAAAACTGGAAAGAAATTATTAAGAAATTGCAAACAAAATATTCTTCAGATGTTGTAGAGGCTTTAACAATAATTGGAAATACTAAAGATGTTGATTCAGAAGAATATCAAGATGCTTGTAAATTGCTAGAAGCTAAAATTAATAATTTAGAATCAAATTTACATATTGAAATAGATATGGAAAGAATTGAAGATAGGTCAAAAGCTTTAAGTTATATAGGAATTGAAATTGCTGAAGCTTTAAAATATATACCAGCGCCTGCTACTGAGTTTACAAATGAGATTAGTCAGAGTCAGTTAATATCTCAAGATGTGGCTGAAAATGCTCTTCCAGGTTTAGTAGAAGAAAAATCTCCTGTAAGCGAAGTTGCTCAAGAAATTGCTCAAACTGAGACAGAAGCAATTTCTAATGGAGATGAAGAAGAAAATTTAGTTGCTGAAGCGGGATTACAAGCAGAAGACAATGCAGAAAATATACAGGATACAGAATATTTAGAACAAACTAGATTTGAGGTAAAACAATCATTATGGCAAAGAATAAAAAATAGTAAATTTGTTAGAACAATTTCTTACATATTAAAAATAAGAGTAGTTTTAGATTATCCTGCATTGCCAGAGGGAAATTTAGATAATAGATAATAATTTTTAACCATGCTTGGCGATAAGATTGTCGCCAAGTTTTTTTATAGGAGAAAATCAAAAAATGGAGATATTGTATTTAATATTTCTAATTGCTTTCATTGTAACAATGATTTATTTGATACGTTCACTATTTGTAAAATATAATGAACAATTTATATTAACTAAAGCTTCTGAAAAGATTACAGATGGCTATTTAATATTTACTACAAATGGAAAAATTACAAATTTCAATAAAGCAATTTTAGAATCTTTTAATTTTAAAAGAAAAGAATTAAATAATAAAAACATTTATGATGTTTTTAAGGGAAAAGATTTTGATGAAAAATATATTAATCAAATTATAGAAGCATGTAAAGAAATAAGAAATACAAATCAAACGATAGATTTTGATATAAAAAAAGATAACAAAATATTTAAAATTGAAGTAAAAAGTATAGTTAATAACGATATATTTTTAAGATATGTTATTGTTTGCAAAGATGTAACACAGACATATAAGTTAATAGAAGAACTACAAAATAATCAAGATATGATGGCAAATAGAGAGAAGTTTGCAACTTTAGGGCAACTAATAAGTGGAATTGTTCATTCACTAAAATCTCCAATTTTTGCTCTTTCTGGAGAATTAGAAGGGTTAAATAATCTGATAAAAGAATATGAAGAATCTGTTGGTGATAAAACAGTTACTATTCAAGATCATTATGAAATAGCAAATGATATGACAAGTTGGCTTGATAAGATGAAGGAACAAGTTGAAAATATTTCTGATTCAATTACAGCTATAAAAAGTCAGGTTGTTACATTAAATGGTAAAGATGATAATAATTCTTTTACAGTAAGTGAGCTTATGAAATATACTGATGTTCTAATGAAAAATACATTAAAAGAATATTTAATAGGTTTACAGTTTACATTAAAAGTTCCTAAAGAATTAGAAATAAAGGGAAACCTAAACAGTCTGGTACAAGCTGTTGACAACCTGATAATGAATAGTATTGAAAGTTATCATGGAAAAACAAATCAGACAATTGACATTGTTATTGAAAAAAATAATAATATATTAGAAATATCAGTTATTGATACAGGATGTGGAATTCCAAAAAGAATTCAAAGTAAAATTTTTAAAGAAATTATAATTAAAAGTGAAAAAGAAAAAGTAGGAATTGGATTATTTATGGCCTATTCAAATATAAAGGCTGAATTTAACGGCGATATAGTTTTTGAATCTAAAGAAAAGAAAGGCTCTAAATTTACAATTTTACTACCAATGTAAGAAAGGAAAAGGTTTATTTTTTGTGGGAATTTCAGAAGTAATGTATTCCTATGGATTAAGTGTTTTTTCCATAGCTTTGATATTTTTGCTTGCATATTTGCAAATTAAAATAAATAAGAGTGATTTAAGACAATGGTGTATATTAGTTCTAGCATGTAGTCTTATTACAAATGTTTCTATAATGATTCAAATTGTAAATATTTCAATTCCAGAATCTGCAATTTGGTATGAAGCATTTAGTATGATAGGAATGACAATAATGCCAGTATGTTGTTTTTTTGCAGTTGCATGTTTTATAGTTCCAGATTTTGCTTTTACAAAGAAACATGTATTTTTATTTGTAATTCCTATTATATCAGTAATTGCAACTCTTACAAATAATATGCATCATTTAATGTTTAAGACATTTTCAATAACAATAAAAGATAGAGAATATGGTATACTATTTTATATAATGTTAATAAATATGTGTTTTACATATTTATTAACAATAATTTCTATTTTAAAATATTTATCAAATGACTTAAAAAAATATAAATATCAAATAATTTTAGGCTTCATATTTATGGTTATTCCAGCAGTAGTTATGCTTTTAGCAAATATTAAAATTCTCGACATGAAAAGCTATGTAAATGGAATTTTACAGACATTAATTGCAATGATAGCAATTGTGATTTTACTAAAATATCAAATTTTGACTACAATTTTAATTTCACTGTTAAGTGTTTTGAACTCAATTACAGATGGATTTATAGTTATAAATAGAAAAGGTGTAATACTTGCGTATAATAATGTATTTCTTAAAATGTTTGATTTAGGAAAACTTAATATTCAAAAGTTAAATATTAAAGAATTACTTGAGTTTAAAGAATTTGATACTATTGAAAATGAAGATATAGATAAGATTATAGAAATTAAAAATTATAATGACAAAATTGTTTTTGAAAGAAGTTCAGATGCATTAGAATTAACACTAAAATATGAGGGAACACCTTTAACAGATAGAAAAAACAATAATTTATTTTTGATATCTGTAATTGATGTAACAGCTTATTCAAGAAATATTCAAAGTATAAAATTAAATAAAGATGCTCTTTTAAGTAGAGAAAGATTAGCTTCTTTAGGTCAAATGATAGGAGGAATTGCTCATAACCTAAAAACTCCAATATTTTCAATTGCTGGAGCAGTAGAAGGTTTAGAAGATTTAGTAGATGAATACAGAGAGTCAATTTCAGACGATTCTGTTACTATTGAAGATCATAAAGATATTGCAAAAGATATGTATAATTGGACTGAAAAAATTGAAGGATATTTATCATATATGACAGATATTATAACAGCTATTCAGTTACAAATTTCCAGTGGTCAAGGAAAAATAACAGACCAATTTACGATTATGGAACTTATAAAATATATAAATATTTTAATGAAATATGAGTTAAAACAAAACTTGATTGATTTAGAAGTAAATTGTAAGATAGATGAAAATACAAAAATAGAGGGAAATATTAACAGTTTAGTTCAAGTTTTAAATAATTTAATTTCAAATTCAATTCAAGCTTATAATCAAAAAGATGATGAGAAAAAGACGATTATTTTAGATATTTATGAAAAAAGTAATGATATAATTTTAGATATTACAGATTTTGCAGGTGGAATTTCTGAAGATGTAAAAAATAAGTTGTTTAAAGAAATGGTAACTACAAAAGGAAAAAATGGAACAGGACTTGGACTATTTATTTCATATACAAGTATTAAAACAGGTTTTGGTGGAAATCTTTGCTTTACTACAAAAGAGGGAGTTGGTACTGTTTTTAAAATAATAATACCTAAACAAAGAGATATTTAAAGTAATTGGAGGATTATTTAAAAATGGAAATTAAACTATTAGGTGGTACTACAAAAGAAGAATTAGAAGGAAGAATACAGAGAGTAGCAAGCGCTCGGAAAATTATCAAGATTTCCAGGAAATGTTTTTGAAGTATTAGAGGCTTCAAATGACTATGAAAGTAATCTTAAAATGATAAAAAGAATAATCAAAATGGGACATAAGTCAATTATTGAACATGATTATTTAATATTTGGACTTTGTGATGTTACACCAATAGTGGAACAGACTATTATTGGAACAAGACTTTCTTCATTTACTATTAAGTCAAGAAGAGAAGTAGATTTTAGAACAGTAGGATTTTATATTCCAAAATTTAGAAATAAAGAAGGAATTGAACATAAAAATATAAGTGAAATAACAGAAAAATATAAAGAACATATGCAATATTTATTTGATTCTTATGGAGAAATTGTAGATTTAGGAATTTCTGTAGAAGATGCAAGATTTATTTTACCTTATAGTTATCATAGCAATATTATTATGGGATTAGATGGCCGTCAGTTAGAAAAAATGATTATCTCTTTAACAAAAGGCAATTTGAGTAAAATTCAAGAATTAAAGGAGTTTGGAGAAAAGTTAGAAGAAATTGCAAAAGTTTATGTTCCATATTTGACACCTGGTTTGGAAAAAACAGAAGAAAATTTGGATTCAGGTTTTGAATATTTGGAAGAAATGACAAAAAGACCTGAAATAAAAATAATAAATGAGCCTAAACTTATAAGTTATACTCCAAATTGTGATGATGTAATAATTAAGAGCTATATTATGTATCATTATCAATGTTCTGAAGAAGAGGCTGAAAAAATATTAAAAGATTTAGAAAAACAAGATAAAGAAGTAAAAGACAAATTAATGCAAATTATATTGCATAAAGATGAAAGAAGAGAATTAGAGCAGACAAGCTTTACATTCCAAATTCCAATTTCACTTTCAATTTTAACTCACTTAACAAGACATAGGATGCATTCACTTCTTGTTCCAGAATTTTTACCAATGTGGAACATGAAGAATTTTATTATTCCAGATACAATTAAAGCAAATTCTAAAGCTTTAGAAATATATGAAAAAGCAGTTAAAAAGAATATAGAAGTTTATGAAGAATTTAAAGATGAAATATATGAGCAAGATTTAATATATTTCTATTTAGGAGCTCAGATGTTAAATGTAACGACAACTATGAATTCTAGAACATTACAATGGATTTCAAGAATGCGTTGTTGTAATAAAGCTCAATGGCAGATAAGACAAATTGCTTGGGGAATGGTAAATGAAGTAAAAAAAGTTGCTCCTCTTTTAGGAAAAGGTTTAGGTCCAACTTGTATGACAGATAAATACTGTGGAGAAGGCAAGGAATCATGTGGTTTAATCGAGAAGATATTAGCAAGGGATTAGTGAAGCTAATAAGAAAATGATAAAAAAATATTGAATTAAAGTTTAAATAATGATAAAATAATTTACAAATATTTTTCTATACGAAGGAGAAAACTATGGGAGACAGAAAAGAAGATATAGAAGAAAAAACTGAAGAAGAGAAAAATTTTAATCAAGAATCTAAAAAAGGAGTTTCTGCAAACAAATTATTAAATACTTTACTTTTTTTAATTGTATTAATAACAGTTATTACCGGCTCTATAATTTATTATTGTATATATAAATATTCTAAAACTGATGAAAATAATGAAAAAATAATAAATAATGATAATTCTTCTAGTGATGTTTCAACTGTTGCTGATATAATTGATGAAACTCTTAATACAAATACTGTTAGTGATAATTCTGTTCAGGTTCCATCTGTTCCAAATGGCAATACTACAGTTGCAACAGGAGAGGCTGATAACAGAAGAGTTTTAAATGAATCAATTATTGTTTTATATGATGGACTAATTTTAGATAATGACAAAATGGGAATTGTAGAGTTAAAATATATTGACAATTCAAATCCATCTAAAGATAATTATGTTGTTACTTATTTTAATTATGAAAATTATGGATTTAAAGATTCATCATTAGGAACATTATCAACACAGGTTATTGATGGTTTAGTAAAAATTGATAATGTAGGAAAAGTTGCAATTTCTGAAAAATATGAAGCAATTCCAAGAGAAATTCAAGTTATTAATTCAATTCCAGCTGTTGTGTTAGACAATAATAGTGATTTGTCAGTATATGATACTAAAAAAACTATTATTACTGACTTAGATGGAAATGGAACAAACGAATATATTATGATTTTAAGTAATAAATCTACAGGAGAATCAAAAATTCTTTTAGTAGAATCTACAGGATTTATAAAAGCTACGATTGCAAAGATGGATAAGAGTGGTTGGGATGGAATTAGTACTGATGGATATTATTTATCATATAGTAATATAGAAATTTTAGATATTGATAATGATGGAATAATGGAAATTATTTTTGAAATTCCGACAACAAATTCGACACCATCACAGATAAGCTTGGTAAAATATAAAAATGGTGATATAAGTGGAGAGTTAGATTATACATGTAGTTTAAAAAAATAAGCCCAAAAGGGTTTATTTTTTTTTACATAAAAATTACAAAAAAAAGTAAAAAATGTAAAAAATTGTATTGTAAAAATAATTTATTAATGATATTATAACTTCAAATTGTTATTCTGTATGGAGGAATTATATGTATAAACTTATTGCTATTGATGTTGATGGGACATTATTAAATTCTAATGGTGAAGTTACTAAAAATACTAAAATTGCTTTAAATAAAGCAATAAATCAAGGAATAGAAATAGTGCTTGCTTCACGGAAGAACTATAGAGTCAATTGAAAAAATTTCTTTAGAAATAGGAGCTAGTCATTACTTGATTTCTGGAAATGGTGCAGCTGTTTATGATATTCAAAATAAAGAGATAATTTATAGCAGATTTTTGAGTAAAGCCCAAGTTTTAAAGATTGCTGAAGAATGTGAACAAAACTCTATACATTATAACGTATATACAGATAAAGAAATTATTGCCCAAAATTTAAGATATAATATTTTGTATTATCATAATGAAAATTTAAAAAGACCGGAAGATAAAAGAACATATATAAATATTGTTCCAGATATGCTTTCATATTTGAAAAATTTAGATAATAATAATTTTTTAAAGGTTACAATTTGTGATGAAAATATAGATGTATTTAATGGAATTATTAAAAAGATAAGAAGTTTAGACAAATTTGATGTTCTAGATGTTGAATATATGTCTAAAAAGAAGATTAGAAGAGGAACAGAAGATTTTTTTGTTGAATATTACTATACTGAAATTACAGATGTAAATGTAAATAAGTGGACAGCAATAGAATTTTTAATGAATAAATTAAATATTACTCCTAAAGAAGTCGTTGCTATTGGAGATAATTTTAATGATCGTGAAATGATAGAAAATTCTGGACTTGGAATAGTTATGGGAAACAGTAATCCATTTATGAAAATAATGGGAGATTTAATTGTTACTGATAATAATTCTGATGGAGTTTGTGAAGCAATAGAAAAGTTTGTTCTAAATTAAAATTACATAAAATATGTCATTTATGTAACAAATAACAAAACCCATTGAATAATGTAAAAAATTGATGTAAAATGTTATATATGATAAAAAGAAGAAAAAAGTTTTTATCATAGTATTTTTAAATGTTAATATAACATAATAGGAGGATATAAAAATGGCATCAAATCCAATTAAAAGAAGAGCAAGACAATCTTTTTTCTTAGGCTTTTTAATAGCGTTAGTTATTATGGCGGTAATAGTAATGTTACTATTTACAAGAATTAATTCATTAAATGAGGAAAATGAAAAATTAAAATTGCCAGGAACTAAAATTAGTGTTTACACTGTAAATAGAGATATTGAAGAAGGAGAAAATATTACAGAAGAAGATTTAGAAGGAACAATTATGCAATTATCTAGAACTTCTAAATCAATAGATGTTGCAAATTATATTGACCCATCAATATTTTCTTATGTAAATGAAGAAACAGGTGAAGTTGCTACATATACATCAAAAGTAAAAATTCCAGCTGGAACAGTTGTTACTTTATCAATGCTTCAAAGAGGTGACATTAACTCTGATGAAAGACTTATGGAATATAATAACTTGATAGTAATTCCATCACAATTAAAAAATGGAGATTATATTGATATAAGATTAAGACTTCCAAATGGTGTAGAAAAGGTAGTTTTAGCAAAGAAGAAAGTTGAACAATGTACATCAAGTGCTATTTGGATGAAGATGAAAGAAATTGATATTGATACTATGAATAGTGCTATTATAGATTCTTACTTAATTCCAGGTACTCAATTAAGAGCTACAGTTTATACTGATCCTATGTTACAAGCTGCTGCTGAAACTGATTACCCTGTTAGAACTAATGTCCTTGATGCAATTTACAATAGCCCTAATATTTCAAACTCTACTAAAGAGATGTTAAATGAATTATGGATGCGTAAGACTCTTGATGGAGCTATTGACCCAGATCTTCTTAGTGCAAGAACTGCAATGAATGCTCAAGAAAATACTGCAGGTCTTTTAGAAGCTGAGAAAAATGAATTAGTTGGAGAAGGCTATGAACAAGAGGCTACAGATATTAAGAGTGCTAGAGATGAGTTCGTTTCAGAACTTGAAGGAACTGGTTTAGTTGGAACTACTGTAGAATAATTAAAGATAAAAAGAGTTAGAGGTTAGGCAGTTTTACCTAGCCTCTGGCTTGCGATAAATCGAATTTTGAAAGGAATTTCTATGAAAAAACTTGTGTTTATCGGTGGATATGACAAAGCTGATATCGTTATATATGTTGCCAAAATTCTATCAATGATACCTAAAAAGGTTTTAGTTATAGACACTACTTTAATACAAAAAACTAGATATATAATACCAACAATGACACCTACAGCTAAATATGTTACTACTTATGACGGAATAGATGTGGCAATTGGTTTTAATGATATGAAAGATTTAGGCGATTATTTAGGAATTGCTAATTTTGAATATTATGATTTCATTATTTATGATATAGATAATCCAGTTTATTATGATAGTTTTGGATTAGGTCCTGAAGATGAACATTGCTTTTTAACAACATTTGATGTTTATTCAGTTCAAAAAGGATTAGATGTTTTGAGAAATATAAAACAATTAACACCAGTTTTAAAGGCTATTATTACTCGTGATCCAGATTCGGAAGAAAGTGAATATTTAGACTTTACAACATTTAATTTGAAAATTAAATGGAAGGAAAACATTGTATATATGCCATTTGAAACTGAAGATTTATATGAAATATATCAAAATCAAAGATATTCAAGAGTAAAATTTACAGGTTTATCTATGGAATATATGGATAGTTTATCATTTTTAGTTGAAAATATTTCAGGCTCATCAAGAGGAGAAGTAAGAAAAGCTATTAAATTAATTGAAAGAGAAAGTTAAATAGGAGGTTGTTTTATGGCAATCGTTACATTTTGGAATGGTTTAGAGAAGGAAAACGGACAAACCCTTTCTATTATTGCAATAGCAAACCAAATGGCGATAGAACATAATTATAGAATATTAGTTGTTGATGCTTGTTTTCATGATAAGACAATAGAAAAAGCTTTTTGGAAGATAAAAGAAAATAAAACAATAAAACAATTAAATGCTGGAAAGATAGATGTTTCTTCAGGTGCTGAAGGTTTAGTTAGTGCTGTTGCTAGTAATAAAGCTACACCAGAAATTGTTACAAATTATACTAGAATTGTCTATAAAAATAGATTAGATATTTTATTAGGTCTAAAAACAGAGATTCCAGAGGAACATGAAAAATCTTTAATGCTTTATAAAGATTTAATAAATGCTGCAAATAAATATTACGATTTTATTTTAGTTGATTTGCAAAAAGGATTTTCAAAACCAAGTACAAAAGCTTTATTGCAACAGTCAAACTTAATTGTATATACAATGCCACCTAATTTACTAAATATAGATAATTATTTAGAGTTAAGAGAGACTAATGAATTAGTTGGAAGTAATAAAGTTATTCCATTACTTGCTAAATGTGATGAGGAATCTAGTTATAATGTTAGAAATACTAGTAGATATATTAGAGAGAAAGGTATAATTTCTTGTATACCTTATAATGTTAGATTTATGGAAGCTACAAATGAGTCTAGAGTTAGTGCTTTTTTTACAGCTAGTAAGCTTTCATCATCTAAAAATGGAGAAAATTTTTTTGATGAAGTTGAAAAAGCCTGTATGGCAATTATAAACAAGCTAAAAGCTTTAAATACTATACAATAAATAAAAAATGGAGGACCAAAGATATGAGCATATCAAATCTTATGATGATTTTTGTTGTGTTTGTCGTATTTATATTTTTAATAGTACGTTCAATTAGAAACAATAAAAATGAAGTTGTAGATGCTGCAGTAGAAGTAGATGATAAAACATATACTTTAGATAAAATGATAAAATTTGTAAAGAAAAGACTTGATGAAATTACAAAAATAAATCTTTATGATATTGGTCTTTCAGAAGAAGAATTAAAAAGAAGAAAGGCTAAGAAATATGAATTAAAAAAGGCTTTAAAAGGTTGTACTTATGGTGATGTTAATGATAAAAAGTATGTAAAAGAGCTTATATATGACCTTTTGGCAAAAGAATATGGTGTTGATGAAACTAATATATCTAAAGCAATTCCATTTGATACACCATCATTGCTATCTGCACAAGATAAGTTTGATATATTAATTCATGAATATAAGAAAACATTTTCTTATGAGGCTTTAACAGAATTAATTAAAAAATATAAATTAGATGCTTTAAAATATGTGGCTGGTGAAACAAAACCATGCTATGTTATTACATCAGAAGAAATTGATCAAATATATGAAGAAGAAAATTTGAATCTTGCTTTTGCTGACAAATTGGAAGTTGTTGTTCAAAGAATTTATCAACAATATAAAGGATATTCAAGTATAGATGAAATAAGAGATATGAATATAGATGGTGTATCAGGACGGAGTTTCTGGTTTACCAGAAAGCTTTTTAAGTCAAGTTGCTCAAACAGATGGTGACTATTTAAAACAAGCTATGGAAGCTAAAGTTCCTAGAGCATGCGATGCTATATGGATTATGTTTTCAGGTAAATCTATTCGTTTAGAGTTCTTATCTTTTGGAACTGAAAGCGAATTAAAAAGAGTTTGCCAAAATATTTATAAATATAATAACCCAGGACAGTTATCAGATACAAATGGTTATAAAATCAATGAAATGAAAGATGGTTCTCGTGTCGTTGTTTTAAGACCATCAATGTCAGAAACATGGGCTTTCTTCGTAAGAAAGTT
>CANQOG010000048.1 GCA_947625415.1 uncultured Clostridia bacterium | reverse complement strand
AGTCGCCCTACCTATGATTCTAATCATTATAAAGATTATTCCATGGAAGTATTAAGTAGAAATCTTCCTATTTGGGCTTCATATGAACCAGGATCTACTTTCAAAAACGTAGATACCATATAGTGACCAATAATTATAAGGAAATCATGTTACTACAAGTCGAGAAATAGGTCGAAAACAAATGAAATATTATTTCTAGTAGAAATCATTTACTTAGATATTTTTAAACGAATCTAGGGGGTTAAATAAAAATTTTAAAAAATTTAATTTCGGGGGTTGTCTTTTCAAATAAAGGCAGTTAGAATGTAATTAGTTAAAGGAAAAATTTAACTAAATGTATATACATAATTACCCGTTACTGAAAGAAATGGGTACATTATGAATTTACATCACTAGAATATAAGATTCTAGCCGGGATCCGAGGAAAAGATTACATTATGTGAAAATGTTATATCTTTCGGTCCGATGACCCCGTTATTACTAACCGCTAATACCAATATCAATATCACTACTACTACTAATACTACTACTAATACTACTACTATCACTACTAATAATCTCATTACTAACCACTAATACTCTCATCACTAATATAACTAACACTAATACAGAAATAGAAACTATTACTAATAAAAAGAGAAAACAAATATTAAAATAACTATAACTTACAGAAACAGAGATTGAAACACATCTCTGTTTTTTTAATGCTCTCACATCATCATCATTTTCTACTATAATTCAGAGTCAGGATTTCAACTCCAAATTAAGTAGTATCATCTAAGTAAGGTGGTGTTAATGATGTGAGAAAGAATAAACAACTTGAAAAAGAGATTCGGCAATTTCACAAACAGTGGATTGCAGAATACATTGCTAAGGTGATTGAACTAAAGTACAGGATATATGGTAATGATAAGAACAATAGTTACACAGCAATCTACAATAGTTGTCGTGATACTTTAGTTTATTCACTTGAGGAAAGAAAACAAATCTATCAACAAGTAGATGATATTCTAATAAACAAGTACAAGTTATTAGTTGCTAACTGTGCTTTTGAAGAAGAATGCATATATCTTGTAGATATTAGTGAAAGAAATGAGGAAAAGTTATGATGAATCAAGTTATTTTAGTAGGAAGACTAACAAATGAACCAGAAATAATTACATTAGAAAGTGGTAAAACGGTGTTAAACATATTACTTGCAGTACAGCGTCCATACAAAAATGAAGAAGGAAATTATGAAACAGACTTCATAGATTGTGAACTATGGAATAGTGTTGCTAATACTACTTGTGAATATTGTCATAAAGGAGACTTACTTGGTGTTAAAGGAAGAATTAAAACGGATTATTATGATAAAGAAGATGAAACAAGAAAAGTTATGTCAGTAGTTGCAGAAAAGGTTACGTTTCTATCAAGTTCAAATGAAGCAACAGAAACAGAATAATATTGTGTGTTAAAATAGAATAAGAGGATGATACTATGACAATATATGAAAATATTGGAAATAACATAAAGTACTATATGAATGTGCTAGAAAATGATATTCATTTTAAGAGTGAATGTTCAAATGTTACTGCTTTTGAATATTTAATAGAAAAAACTGAAATATCATCAAAAAGACTTAACAATATTATCAGTGGTAAAGCAAAAACTAGAATTGATGAATTATATCTTATAACAAAAGCACTTGAAGTTAGAATTGATGACGTATTATCAAAGGAGGTTAAAAAGATAGATAGTTAAAACCTAAATCAGTATCAACATTTTTTATGCTATGACATATCAATTTATGGTGAACTTGGTACACCATATGTTATTAAGAAAGGCAAAAAGATTCCACCATACATCAGTGAGTATAATGAAGAAGAATACTTCTTCTTTTTTTGCTTTAATTCTGAATCAGGTGTTGCAGTTGGTGCTCATAAATTAAAATTATAGTGTGTGGGAAAACAATTGTTATTGTGTACACAGGTATAAACTATTGAACAGTGATGAAATCATTGGTCTAATGGGTTGAAAATGTGTGCAAAATTAAAACTAGGTTTTCTTATACACTAGGAAAGGAAAGATTAATTATGAAATATTTATACATGAGGGCTAGTACAAATGAAACAAAGCAATCTTTACAAAGACAAGAAAAGTTTGGTAGAGACCATAATATACCTGAGGCTAATTGGTTTAAAGAGTATGCTTCTGGTGCAAAGAATGATAGGATTGAACTGAATAGATTGTTATCAATGGTTCAGGAAAATGACGAAATATACAGTATTGATCCATCTCGTTTAACAAGAAGTCTAAAGTACATGATGGAATTATTAGATTTTGCTAAAGAAAAGAAAATCAAACTAGTGATGGGAGATTTCGTACTTGATTGCACAGGAGAAATATCAGTATTCACACAAGGACAGTTAATGATGTTAGGATTAATAAATGAAATACAACGTCTACTTATAGTATCTGCTGTTAGAGAAGGTCTAGAGGCTTCTAGGGAGAAAGGTATAATTGGAGGAAGACCTCGTACTATTGTTGATACTATACCTGAAGAATTTTTCAAATACTACCCATTATACAAAAATGGAACACTTTCAAAAGTTGAATTTAGCAAAATATCAGGATTATCAAGAACTTCTATATACAAGTATCTTAGTATTGTAGAAAGTAAAAAGGAACAACATTAGTTATTCCCTTTATCTGAATTACTTTCAACTATCATTTGGAGTATTTCTCCATCTTTAGCAGCACTATTGGAGTAATGCTGAGTTATATAATTATCTCCACCTAATAGGTAGTCGATTGTTGTATCAAGAACCTGTGCTAGCCTTTGAGCAACCTCTAATGATGGAACACGAGTTCCAGTTTCATAATATGTTACAGATTGTTGTGATATTCCAGCTTCCATTGATAGTTTAACTTGTGTCCACCCTTTTGCTTCACGAGCAGTTTTAAGGTTTTTAAACCATATTTTTTCTGGATTTTTAATATCAAACTCAACCTTTGAACTCAAGATTACCACCTCTAGTAAATATTTTACTAGAAATAAAAGCCTGAAACTTTTACACAGAGTGGTATTTTGTGCTATAATAGTTATGAGGAGTTGGTATTATATGGGAAATAAATTAAAATTATATAGTCCTGTTACTGAAGAGGCTGGAGTTATTATGGTTTTTACTAAAATGCATGAACAATTAGGATTCAAAAAACTAGTTACATCATCAGCACGTGGATTTGATATTGATAGTATTGATTATAAAGGTCGAGATGTTACTATTGAATTTGAATATGTATCAAGCAATTACATTAAACACGAGCATCCTTTTAAAATGATTGATGGAAGAAAATATGTTGTTATATGCTGGTACGATGATTGTGATTTAAAAGCAAAGGTGAAGCAAGAATATAATAAGGAGATAGAAGAAGTAATCTGTTTAGATAAATATGTTGAGGTAGTTAGTGATACTGAAAATCAAAAGTCAAATAAAGATAATAAAGATATTAAGTATTTAATCCTTAATTACAATCCTGATTATGCAGATAACAGAAGTTTTTATGAATGGTCTAATTCAAACTTGTATAGACTAAATTCTAGATTTAGTGATGGTATTCCGGAAGGTAGCAAGGTTCTTATTAAGCAGGGAAATTTTATAGTTGGTGGATTTGATGTTGTTAGATATCAGTACATAGAAGAATTAAGTGATAGTGAACTAGAATTATATAAGAAATTAACTGATTATCCTATAACACTTTTTGATAATGATATGTCAGATTTAAAAAATGAGTTTATTAAAGGTCATATATTCTATGATAACTTCTTCATTATAGATAAAGTTAAGATAAAGTTTTCTGAAGCATTTCCAAATAAACGTATGTCATATGATGGGCGTATTTATATCACAAAAGAAGAATATGATTCAGTTATAAAATAAAATGGTGATAAACGTGGGTAAAATTAAGAATTTTATTAGGGAAAACATTTTTCTGACAATATCATTAACATTATTATTTATAACATTGATAGTAATAGCAGTTGTATATATACCAGATTGGAATAATGATGAAAAATATGAAGACAATAGTTCATCTAAAATAAATAGTGAACTTGAATCTAATATGGAATTGAATGAAGTTGGACAAAGTGCTAATTATATTAAAGTTAGAGACACTAATTGTCCTCAATTTAGTGGTGTGATGTATGCTACTGGAGATAAGTTTGTAACAGAGTTAGATGGAAAATACTATTTGTATGAGTATGTGTTAGATAAGAAATTTAGCGATGAAACTAATTGCCGTTTAGTAGAAGAATTAGATAAAAAACCTAAATTGTTTACATATGACAGTTTATTTTGGGGTGATGATCGTAGTGCATTGCATAGTACGACTTATATTGTATATGAGGATTTAACTTATGCTCAAATAAATAATCCAAATGATTATAATATGAAAAAAGTATATAGTAGTTATGTTGAGGAAGGTATAGTACAGGAAGATGGAAGTTATATCATTAAAAAACCATCATATGAGATTGAAATTATAAAATGGAAAGATAAAACTAACACATTTAAGATTAAAAACGAATTCCTTGATACCAAACAGTACGGATATGAATGGGAAGTTAGTAAATGTGCAGTAACATATAAGTCGGATATTTCTTTTAATATATTTTTGGAATTGACTATCGATGAACCAATTCTAAAATATTTAGATGGTGCTGTATTGACGCATAGTGGAATATATACTTGGGGATTATTGGATGATAGTTGTTTGACTTATGCTGATGTAGATTGTAAGTCTGGATTTGTTATGAATCTTGATTTAAAAGACCGTTATGATGATATATTATTTGTCAATAAACAGTATATTGTATTTAAAGATGGAACTACATATATGTATCAAAACTAAAAAGTTTGGCAGATTAGATTCTGCCATTTTATTTTGGAAAAATATGAGCCTATGATATAATAACTAACTAAAGAGGTGCTTTCTTATGTATAATATAGCAGAAATAGATAATAGTACTGATATTGTATATGCAATAAAAAATACATTACCAAATATGAAACAAGAAAAATGCAAAGATAAATATGATGCAATGATTGAAATGATAAAAAGCAAGTGTTATACCCCTTTAGATAAAAATAAGATGTTATTGTGTGATAGTGTTATTCTTAGATGCATCGATATGTTACATTTAGGAGACATATCTATTTTTGATAACTACAAAACTATATCACAAAGTATAGTAAGAAATACGACTTATAATAAAGAAACTGTATTTACTAGTTGTAAATTTATTAGAAAAAACTTAATAAAGGAAAATCTATTATATTCACCAGAAGAAAAACTTATGCTATATATACTTGTGTCAAATTATCTTAAAAGAATTAAAGATAAAAAGATTCTTCTCGAAGATAATCTGACATATATAGATTTAAAAGACATTCATTTAATGTTTGGAAATAATGCTTCATTAAAAGCAACACAAAGTGATAAATATATTAACATCATAAATATGTTCATTAAAGATGATATTGAAATATATATTGGAAATGATAAATATGACAATGGTAATTTTGATAAATTTACTAGTTGGTTTAGTTATATTCAAGAAATATGTGATTATCATGAAAATATTATAGGATATGTTTATACGTTTGGTAATCTAGGAAGAAGATTTTTCTCTTCAACTAATTATCCAACTAAGTATGTGACAAATTATATGTTATCTATTAACAATAGAAACTATAGGCAATTTGAATTGGCAAGATACCTTATTTACAATGTAACAGATAGAAAAAAGAAAATTGAAATAAAAACTATTATGAATGAGTTATATGATTATAATCATAATAAGACGTATTTAAACGCACTTTATGATTTATTGAATCCTTATAACGTTAAATATTTGAAAGCATTTTTGAAATCAGTAGAATTAGTGCTTAACAACATAAATGAACAATTTAATCTTAAACTTTATTATGACGACAGGTTTATAGATACGTCGAGCATAAATTTATATGCTACTATGAAAGACTTTGATAAATTATATTTAAAGATATCGTGTCGAACGGAATAGTATAAATTTATCCTGAGAAGGTATTATTTGTTTTATAGGACCCAATAAACTGGGTCCTTTTGATTTTGAAATGATTTATGTCCACATATTAGTTATGTCTTATAGTATTGTTTTACTTGGATGGAGGTGATATTATGTTAAATCCGACATATTTATGGATTGTGTTTAGAGGACAACTTATGCCTGTAGAAAAGGTTTTGGAAATTATATGGTCAGAGGATGATGATAATAAAAATGAATAATTATATATTAACAGTTCATGATGAATTACTGTCCAACCTTATTCTTATGAATTGCAATAATATTATTTACAACAATGATTATCCATCAAAAATAGCAACTATTAAAGGGAAACGAGCAAGCATTTCCCTAGTTGCTACATTAGATGATAAATACGATAAATTCCTTAGTAATATGAAAAAAAATTATACAAAGATTAAGATGGTTGATTCTGATGATGAAATATTAAAAAATAACTATAATCTTAGTGCAAGTGAAATAATTGTTTATCTGATACTACTTCATCATTACATAGTAAGTCAAACAGATAATGCAGTAATAACAATTAAACAGATTAACAAGGAATACAGGCAAATTAAAAGTATGAATGATTATCTTTATGATGGTTACTTAAAAGCAATTCAAAAACTATATAGGAAAAAAGTTCATTATGATATTAAGAAAAAATATGTTGGAAACCATAAAATTGTTAATCAATCTGACACTCATAGGTTATTGAATATCGTTGATTGTATACAATTAAAGAAAGATTGTAGATTTGTGTATAATCTTGGTAGTCTTGGTAAGATTTTAAGGGATAGCAAAAACTACTCTACAATAGTTCCAAAAGGTGCCTATTCGTGTAAATATGCCAACATAAATTACTTACTTATATTTCTTTATTTATCTCGAATGGTTTTTATAAATAGAAATCAAAAGCGAAACAAGCAACCAGTTAAAAGAATATCTTTAAGAACAATATGTCAAAATATCTGCAAGTATAATCGTCAGGGTTATAACATGAATATTACATATGCAGATGTATTTGATAATAATCTTGCATATGCTAATAAGATTAAATTTAATAGTAAATTTTATGAAGTTATGGCTGATGACTATAAACTTTGGAATGAATGTAAAGAAAGATATTATTGTGGTTTAATTGATAGTGGCAAGAAAAAGGTTAACAAATGTATTAACAGGAATAGAGATCTAAAGATGGTTGTTCATAACTTAAAGTTGATATTGACTATACTTAAGGATACACATCATATAGCAGATTTTAATTTGATTGCACCTGCTAAAATACGTAGTCAAGGATGTGATTTTCCAGTTGATTGGAAACAGATAAATGGGAAAAACTGGGATATGTTTATGATAGAGATATTATTCTTGCCATATGACACGCAAAGTACAAAATTAAACATGGAAAGTATACGAAATAGTGCTGAAACCATTTTAAATCGAGGAAAAAGCTCAACTAATATAGAAAGGAACGAAAATGAAGACTGATGAAAAAAATGAAATTACTGATGACAATGTTTTGCAATTAAAAAATGATATGATAACTTCTAATAATTTTGTTAAGATACTATGCTCCATTTGTAATTGTGAAACAATTGACAGATATATTGAAACATTGAGTAATTTAACATACTTAAGTGATACTGAAAAAGAATATTTAGATATATTCAATAGATTAAGGATTAAATTAGAAAAAGTACCAACTTATAAAACTCTACTTTATGAATTAGGGATTAAATCTTGGAAATCCAATAACTATGAAGAAGAATTATATTCTATTGATGAACTTGATGAAATCTTTGTCTTATTAGAAAAGAAAAATATTGAATACAAAATTTCAGATTTAGCAAAAGATTTTATTAGTGATATTAAGAAAGGTATTTTTAATGAATGTATTTTAGATGATATGTGTGATTACAACATACTACTTCATATAAACAAAGATATTGAAGATTGTTATGATGAATTGGAAAAAATATATGACAATTATATAGAAAGAAAACCAATATTAACAGGTATTAAGGAACTTGATGATAACAATGTTGATTTTGCTAAGGGGGAACTAACTTCTCTTATGGGTGCTACTGGTGGATTCAAAACAACGTTTATGACAAATCTTGCTTATAACAAAATAAAGGAAAACAGAAATGTTGTATACCTATCATTAGAGGAAACAAAAGCAAATATGTATTTTAATCTTTTGTCACTTCATAGTTCTGATGATAAGTTTTCTATACATATTCCTCACAGTGAATTAAAACGTTCTGTACTTGATGAAGAGCAAAAGAAAGTTTTATTTCATGATGTATACAATGACTTTAAACAATATAAAAAGCATTTGGCAATCATAGATGAAAATGACATAAAATTGAACAGTTTCAGTAATTATACAAAAATATTATCTAAGGTGGATAAACAGTTTGTTAAAGATACTGGGTCTGGTGTTGATATTGTTATTGTTGACCATATTCAAATGCTCAAAAACAATACTGATTTGGTTGGGAGCAATTCATATGAATTAGTTTCTAAATGGGTTGACTATTTTAGAAGAAATACTACCAACTTTCTTGGTACAGGTCGAGCTGTTGCAATGTTTGTTGTTTCACAAGTTAATCGTAAAGGTCAAGAAGAAAGTGAAAGAAATTATGGAAAGTATTCTCTTCATGCTTTTGCTGATAGTTCAGAATTAGAAAGACAATCAGCAAATGTGTTTTCTATCAAAACTGACTTTACTGATTTTACAAGTGAAATGATGTTCATGATTCATAAGTATAGAAATCTTTCAAAGGAAGATAAAAGTATACATATAAAGATAACACCAGAATATTATGCTTTTAAGTTAGTACATGAAAATGGTATATACGATGACTTTAAGAAAGATGAAATTAACTTTATTTCCCTATATGAAAGAAAAGAAAGTATTGAAGACTGTTTCATGGAAGATTATCCAATCCCAGAGTTAGATTATAATTAGTTCAGAGACAGTTATTTTATAACAAATACTGTTATACAGTAGTATCATCGGTTTATCATATTCTAATTGTTTAGAACATACGATTAAGTGATGTTTATTTAAAGAAAGGATGAATAAAATGAAAATAAATACTATAACAGAATTACAACTACAAATTATCATTAACAATAACTTATATAAAAGAAATGTTATTGATGAGAATACATTTACAAAAGCAAATGAAAAATTACTTAAGATGATTAAAACATTACAAGTAGCATAAATAAAATAATTTTGTAACAAAGGTGGTGGAAGATTATGAACTATTATGATGTTGTAAGTGCAATAAGTCGTGGTGAAAAGATATATAATCTTCCACTACGTGTTACCTACTATTGTCGTGTATCAACAGATAGTGATGTTCAACTTAATTCATTAGATAATCAATTGGATTATTATGATAACTATATCAAAAGTAAAAAAGAATGGACTTTTGTTGATGGCTATGTTGAGGAAGGAGTTACCGGTACAAGAGCAGATAAACGTCCATCATTTATGAGGATGATTAGAGATGCTAAATTAAATAAGTTTGATTTGATTATTACAAAGGATGTATCAAGATTTGCTCGTGATTTAGAAGATAGTATTCACTACATTAGAAAATTAAAAGAATGTGGTGTTGGTATATTCTTTGAAAATCAATCTCTTAATACATTTGATCCAAACTCTGAATTAACACTTAATATATTATTTAACATAGCACAAGAAGAATCCAAAAAAATTTCAGCAAGTGTTAAGTTTGGATATCGTAAAGCAATAAGTCAAGGTCATGTACTTGGTTCATCAAATATAACTGGTTATAAAAAAGATAATTGCAAACTTGTTATTGTTGAAGAAGAAGCAAAGATGATAAGAAAGTTATTTGAACTATATGCAACTGGTGAATATGGTTTTCACAAGTTGGCTAAGAAATTATCTGATGATGGATACCTTAATAAAAAAGGAAGATTATATGATAAAGATTCTCTTAAAAGAATGATACAAAATCCAAAGTATAAGGGATTTTATCGTGCAAGAACATATGAGATATTGGATTATAGGACAAAGAAAAGAAAGAAAAATGAAAAAGATGAGCAAGTAATATATAAGTGTGAAGATGATAGTGTCCCAGCAATAGTATCAGAGGAATTGTGGGATAAGGCAAATGATATTTTAGATGCTAGAATACAAGGTTATCAAAACAATAATTATTGGTCTGGTGGCGTTAAGTATCCTTTTTCATCAAAGATATATTGTGGTGAGCATAATACAAATTTTCAAAGGTCACATGGTAGTAGAAGAAAAAATAGACCAACTTGGAGTTGTGGCCTTTATTTACAATATAGACTTGATGCTTGTGCTTCTCCTATTATTGCTGAATCTGATTTATACAACATATTTAAGCATATAATGAGTAGTATTATGCCTGAAAAGAATAGAATTATAGAAAGTATGCTTAAATTGTATGAAAGTATAGACAAAAATAATCAATATGATTCTCTACTTAATGATATTGATGAACAGTTAAAACAGGTTGAAAGCAAAAAGACTATGGCTTTAGATTTGGTATTTACAGGTGAACTAAGAAGAGATGAATTGAAATTTCAATTTGAACAATTTGAAAAAGACATAAAGATTTTAAGTAAAAAGCGTGAAAAAATTTTAGAACAAATGAATATATTAAGGCAAAATAAAAGCAACATCGAAAAGATAACTAATTCTATTAAAGAGGAAATAGATGGTGGTTCATTAGAGGATTTTATAAGAAAGTTTGTTGATGAGATTATTGTATTCAAAATAGATAATGATAGATATAATATTAAATTAGATATATACCTTAACTTGCTCGGAAATGAATTACCTAAAATTAAAGGTGCTAGACATATAGATGGTAGAACAGATAATGATGTTCTTTATTTATTAAATCAAGAATGTGTTAGTATAGAAACTTTAAGAGAAGATAGGAAACTAAATAAGTTTACTTATAATGTTTATGTTGAATCATTATAATTTGACTTATTTTTTTTGCTGTTTTATGGTAAAATAAATATGTAATAAAACTTGAAATATTGAATGGAGATGATTATGTGGATTTTAATAAGTTAAAATTAGAACTAATCGAACAAAGAAAATCAAAGTTCAAAGGAAATATATATCATTATTCACAAGTTAATTTTGCTTATAACTCAAATAAAATTGAAGGTGGAAAATTAACGGAAGATGAAACAGAAGAAATATTTGAAACAGATTCATTCATTCCTAAAAGTGATGATGCAATTAAGTTTGATGATTTAACTGAAATGAAAAATCATTTTAGACTATTTGACTATTGTCTTGATACTATTGATGAACCATTATCAAAAGATATGATGATTGAAATGAATAAGATTTTAAAAAGGAATACAACTGATGAAGAAAATCCAAGATATAATGTTGGTGGTTTCAAAGTTGTTCCTAATAAGATTGGACTTATCAATGTTATAAATACATCTGCTCCAGAAGATGTAGAAAATGATTTAGATGAATTGCTTAAGTGGTATCAAAGTTTAAAGAAGATAAAACTAGAAGATATTATTGAATTTCATTATAGGTTTGAACTTATTCATCCATTTGGAGATGGCAATGGTCGTGTGGGAAGAATGATAATGTTTAAGGAATGTTTAAAGAATAATATAATGCCATTTATTGTACTTGATGATGATAAACCATATTATATGAGAGGACTAAAGAACTATAAAGAAGATAAAATGTTCTTAATAGATACAATTAAACATGAGCAAGATTTATATGAAAAAGTTGCAAATGAAATGTTAGATTTTGAATTAGAGGATAAGTAGATAGTGCTTATCCTTTTATGGTGTGCCGTGCATGGCATGTATCTAGTTGGTGAAAGTCCAATACACGCGTAGGTATCGACGAAGTGTTAG
>CANQOG010000047.1 GCA_947625415.1 uncultured Clostridia bacterium | reverse complement strand
CAGCATGGAAGAATAAGTGACGAGCGATAGCTCTGAAGCTAGCAGGAGAAGTAGCTGCGCCATTGTAACCTAATGCAAAAACTTGCGAAAGAAGGAGAGCAAGTTTTTGCGAAAAAAAATGAAAAGGTCAAGTGAAAAAGTAAAAAATAAAAATTTCCTCCAAAATATAGGGTGTGAAAAAAGTTTTTTTATATAAGATACTTAAAATTTTATGTGGAATATTGTAATTAATGATTGACATATATTAACTAAAATGTTATTATATATTGTATTAAGGATAATATTTAATTGTAAAAATAAATGAAGATGAAAATTTAATAAAAGTAGAATTTATAAGTATGAATCATTATGATGATTTTAAAAGAAAATTAAAAGAGAATAAATAAAAGTAAAGTTAAGGTGAAAAGGATGGAAAGTATAAGATTTAAAGATTATTTAAAAGATTATTTAGAATTTAATAATATTACTAATAAAGATTTTGCTAATAGAATAGGAATTACTCCAAAACATTTGATAGAGATATTATCAGGTGAAAGTGATATTTCATTAAATATTGCTGAGAATATTTCAATGGTTACGCAAATTCCTTTAGATTATATTTTAAGAGTAGAACAAGATTATAAGCTTGAAGAAAAAATTGAATATTATCTATTAAAAAATAATATTAGACTTACTAATTATTTAAATAAATTTGATTATAAAGAATTAGAAGAAAAGAAATATTTAAAATATACAGATAAAAATGATAAAGAAGAGGTTTTAAAAGATATTTTAAAGTTTTTGCGTGTTTGCGAACCGCAAAAAATATATGAATTAGAAACAGATAATATATATTTTAAGAGTAATAATGATAAGAAAGAATTGTTACTTTTATGGCTTGAAAAATGTTATAGAGAAAGTTTAAATCAAACTGTAAATGAATATAACAAGGAAAATATTAACAATTTGGTTGAATATATTAGAAAACTAGCAGAAAAAGAAACGTTTAATAAAGACAAATTAATTAAAAAGTTTAATGAAAATGGAATATATTTAGTTATTCAAGAGGATTTACCTAAATCCAAAATAAGAGGTGCTTTTAAGGTAAATAAAGACATTCCAGCAATTTATTTAACATTAAAACATAAAAGAATCGCTGATGTTTATTTTGCATTACTACATGAGTTAGCTCATTGTAAGTCAGATTTTAATAAAGCAAAAGCTAGTAGTTTGATATCTACAGATAGTGAAAGTGATGATTTAGAGAAAAGGGCAGATATGCAAGCTTATAACTGGATGGTGGATGAAAGCTATTATAATAAAGTAAAAAACGATATTAAATATAATATAGAAGAGGAGAAAAAATATCCCAAATCATTTATTGTATATCGCTTAGCAATAGATAAAAAGATAAAATATTCATCTAACGAATATCAAAAATACAATAAAAAATTAGATGATTGCTTGATATGAAAGAGAATACTATAAAAGTATTAATTAGAAAAAAATTGTAGATACACAAGTCGTTAAATAGTTAAAAAATATGTTGCTTTTTTTACCAAAATATGCTAAAATTAATTGACTAAAAATAGTATTTATAAATTTTTTTTGGGAGGTTTTTATGAGATTGAAAAAAGTTATTTCTGCTATACTTGTTATAGCTATTTTGGCTGGATATTTCTCATGGGTGAGTTTTATAAAGCCAATGGTCGTTAATGCTGAAACTAAGCAAACACGAGAAGCAAGTACAAATGTTGCTGATAAATACTTTTATCGTCAATTAGGAGATGATGAAAAAGTATTTTATGACATTTTTGACGAAATGTTTTATCATTGCGATTATGATGAGTTGACAAAAGAATTAGAAAGAGAAGGAACTAAATTTGGTGTTGATTCTAAAGATATTACTGACAAAATTAATGAGTCAGATAGTTTAAAAGCTAAATTACAAGCTTATACAAAAGGTAATCAAGGGTTACTAAATACAATGGGTGCAGCAAAAGATGCTTATTTTGCTGATCATGCTGGACTTTTCTTTGTTGACCCTGACTATGTTACTCTTAGAGTTTTAAGTCAAGCTGGTCAATTAAAAGTATTACTTGGAATTGGTAGATCAGAAACTTATATTAATAAAGCTTTCTGGGATTATACAGAAAAGAAAGTAAAAGTTGAAGATTTAAAAAATGCTTTAAAAACAGTTAAAGATAATTTAGCTGAAGCAGTTGAGCAAGTTAATTCTGTTACAGCTGGAGAAAATCAAGATTTAGTTGAGCAAAAAATTAAAAAAGCTCATGACCTTGTTATTGAAGCAAATAAATATAAATTAGAAGAAACAATTATTGAAGAAAATCAACATCTTGAAGATGGTCAAAAAGGAGATCCATGGAACGTTAGAACTGTTTATGGCGCTTTTGGACCTAAACATGAAATCGTTTGTGAAGGCTTTGCTAGAGCTTTCAAAATGATATTAGATGAGGTTGATATTCCATGCGTTTTAGTTTATGGTGCTTATACTTCAAGTACTAGATATGAAGAACACATGTGGAATTATGTTCAATATAATAATAAATGGTATGCTGTTGATACTACTTGGGATAATACAGATAAAGAAGATACAGACCTTGCAGCTGATCTTCATAAAGAAAAAATATCACAACAATATCTATTAGCTGGTAAAGATGTAATGGATTTAAATCATACAGTTACAGGTATTATGTCTGTTTCTAATTTTGAATTTAAGTATCCAGAACTTGAAAAATCTAGTGATAAATATGAACTTGCTTCAGAACATGCAGGTTTAAGAGTTGAATTAGATGATGAAAGTTATGATGATGAAGATGATATTAGAGCAGCTAAATTAAAAATTAGTTATTTTATAGATTTAAATGAAAATGGTATTGAAGACCCAGGTGAAAGAATGGGTTATAAGAAAGCAAAAGAACATGGATATTATTTTGTATGTAGTATGATGCAATATAAAGTTCCAAACTATAATTTCCATGCTACTCCATTAAATCCTGATGAAGAAGGATGGCAATATAGTAAATATTTTGCTTATGTAATAGATTTATATGATTCTTTAAAAGATTTTTATGAAGATGATGGTTCAGAGGTTACAGATAATGATGGAATAAATGATAGAGATTCATATTTATCATTCTATAATTCAAATTGCAATTATTTACAATTTGGTGTAACTACTGAACAACCACTTGAATATTATCCAGAGATTAAACCTGAAGAAATAAGAAAAATGACTACTTATTTTGGAACATCTTCTGATATGGTTGCATTATCAGACAAAATATATAATCCAGCTGGAGAATATGTAAAACCTCCATATATTAAAACTGCTTCACCAGTTCAAAATTCAACAATGCTTATTGAAGATGGTCCATATGAAGTAACATTAGTTTATGATGAAAAATTAGTTCAAATTCCTGGTGAAGAAATAGAGCCAAAAGTTACAATCGACAATTCTTCAAATACTCAAGATAATAAATATGAATTAACTGAATTTGAGTTTGATGGAGATAAAACAATAACATTTAAATTTAAACCAAGTGAATTATATGCTGATGATTCAGTTTACTATATAATAGATATATTAGGACTTATGGGTGAAGATAGTCATAAGAGACCTATGGCAGCTAGTTATTTCTGTGCTCATAAATGTACAGCTTATGCTTTTAAATCACAAGGCTTTGACTGGAACGTTTATGGAAAACCACAACTTATGGATGATGCTAACCTAGATGCTTTAGCTAAAGGTGTAGATGGAATGACAGATGAAGAAAATTCAGATTTAGCTGAGCTTTTAAAACATAGAATGACACTTGTTACTGAAACTACAAAGCCACAAGAAACAAAAGAAATGAATGACTTGTTAGAAACAAGAGATGATTTAACAGGTGGTGGAGAAGTTGTAGAAACACAAACATATAATATTAAATTAACATTATGTAAGATGCAAAAAATTAAAGATGGACAAAAAGTTAGAATTATGCTTGGTTTCCCAGATGGTTATGGACCAGAAGATGCTGGTGTTACATTTAAAGCATATCACTACACTAAAGATGCATCAGGAAGAATTATAGGAGTTGATGAAATTCCTTGTATGGTCACTGAATTAGGTTTAATTATCGAATGTGATGCATTTAGTCCATTTACAATTGCAGCTATTAAAGGAGCTACAGTTGAAGATACTTCAAAAACAGTTATTTTCCAATCAAGCCAAGGTGGAGATATTTATATTGAAGATAAAATAGCTGATAGTGTTAAATTTGATTCACAAGCTACTGAAGAAGCTAAAACAGAAATTACAATTACAGTTAAACCTATTGATGGATATGTAGTTGATGACATAGTTATAGGTGAAAAAGTTATTGATGTTAATGGTGATGATGTTGCTAAAGTTAAATCTGCTGGAGATTTAAATGAAATTTCTTATACAATTAGATATGATGACTTAAAAGAACAATCAGGTAGTGCGATAGTTGCTAAAGTTGCTTTTATTCCAGAAGAAATTAAGAAAGCTGAAGAAGATGCTGGAATGAAGCTTGTTGCTCAACCATTAGTTCAACCTACATTTAAATTAGAAGCAGAAGTAAAGAAAGGTGGAGAAGTACTTTCTGGAAAACTTGATGAGGGAGACGAATTTGAAGTTTCTTACAAAATTACTGATATGAAATCAGTTGGAAAACAAGGAATAAAAGGAATTGGTGCTTTATTATCATATAATAGAGAAAAATTAGTTTGTGAAGAAGTTAAACCTGGAGAAGGTTGGAAAGTTGATTACAATAGCAGTGACAAAGAAGAAAAACATAATATTATTGCAACTTATAAAATAGAATCAGGTGCAATGGCAAGTTTAACTGATATTTCTGATGATGATGGAAATCAAGAGCAAATTAATCAAGTTGCATTTACAGCTAAATTTATGGTTCTTGAAAATGAAACAGCTACTGAAGAGATAAGACTTTCACATATTGAAGGTGGAACAGGAATTAAAGATATAGCTGATGTAAAAGCAGAAGACGTTGTTACAAAAATTGAAATTGAAAAATTAGAAGAACCACCAATTGAAGAAAAACTTGAAGCAATTGAAGGTTCACACATTACAGTTACAGAAACTGAAGTTACAGGAGTTCATGTTGGTGAAACAGTTGAATCTATGAAAACTAAACTTTCATCTGGAAGTAAATTACCAGTTCAATTCTTTGCAAAACAAGAAGGTACGGAAGATTTAAAAGAATTATCAAATGAAGATAAAATTGGAACTGGAACAATTGTTGAAGTTGGTGAACGTAAATGGACAATAATTGTTGTTGCCGACCTTGATGGTAATGGTGAATTAACAATAAATGATATATCTTTATTTAAATTAGATTATATTGGAGAAATTCATCTTGAAGAGATTTATTTAAAAGCTGCTGAGATGGATGGAAATACAAAACCAGATGGCTCAACAAGTATTAACGATTTAGTATTAATGATTTATGAATATAATTCTGTAGTTAGAAAATAAGAAAGATTTGAGGAGCAATAATGAAGAAAAAATTTTTAATCTTAGGTGTTGTTATATTAGTTTTAACAGCAATATTTGCTATAAATGTTTCTGCTTATGAAATAACATCAGCAGAAATCACAATGACACCTTCAAAAACTGAATGTAATCCAGGTGATACTGTCGATTTTACAGTTAATTTGAAAAACTTAAATGCAGATACAGGTCTTATTGGATTTGGTGCTTATGTTGAA
The DNA here is from genome assembly GCA_947625415.1 of uncultured Clostridia bacterium. Classification (GTDB taxonomy): domain Bacteria; phylum Bacillota; class Clostridia; order TANB77; family CAG-508; genus Scatovivens. The sequence goes on along the minus strand of CANQOG010000047.1, from coordinate 7,602 downwards.
TATGATTCAAATTTATTAGCGTTAAATACTGATGCAGAAGGGCTTTCAGGTTGGAGTGATGCAACAATATCTTCAAAAACTAATAGATTTGCAACGACTAGAGAAGAACATTCTTCAAATAACGAAGAGGTTTTGAAAATTACTTTTACTGTAAAAGAGGTCACTAGTGATACCAGTACAACAGTAAGTTTAAAAAACATAGAACTTTCAAATGGAGCAGAACTAGATATTCCAAGTATTACTTCTAGTCCAATAACTATTAAATTGCCAGTTACTACTCCAGATAATCCAGATACTCCAGACAACCCAGATAATCCAAGTAATCCGGATACTCCTGACAATCCAAACACTCCAGATGCTCCAAATGATTCAGACAATTCAGATATTCCAGATAATCCGAATAATAACACAACAGTTAAGCCAGGAACTGACAATACAGTTAATAATAATATAAATACACCAAATACTAATAGTGTAAATAATAGAACAGATAATGCAACAAATAATAGAGTAAACAATACAAATTCTAGTAGAAATAATAACACTAATAGAAATACAAATAATAATAATGGTGGAGGAACTGTTGTAAATTCTTCAAATGGTAGTGCAAACTCTAAATTACCAGCTACTGGAATTAATGGATATATATCTATTTTAATAATAGTTGTAGCTTCTATTGCAATAATGATATATATTAAAATGAAGAGACTAGATAAGAGAATTGAAAAAGAAGCAAATAGTAGATATTCAGATGAAGACAAAGATAATAAGTAATATTAACAATTGAGAATAGACCTTTCAAATAAAATATATAAAAATTCCTATTTAATTTAAATAGGAATTTTTTTTCGTCTTAAAATAAAATAATCACGGTCATTGTCCTACTGATTTTAGCTGGAGTCTCACTAAATGCGATAATAGGAGAGAATGGAATAATAACTAAAGCGTTAGATTCAAAAGAATTGTCAGAAGAAACAAAAAGAAGAGAAGAGCTAGAAATAATGATAGCAGGTTATGCATCAGATATGGATACAAATGAAACAATAGATAGTTATTTAAAATCAAGAGAAGGAAAAGAAATAGAAAGTTCATTTAAAATGGATGTAGATGGAAGTGGAAAAAGAAAAAATGTAGTAGAAAAAGAAGGATATTATTATGTAGTAGAAGAAGATGAAAATGGAAACTATAAAGTAGAGAAATTAATAGATGAGCAAATAGGAGAAAAAATAGAGATATTGACAAGTGAAAACTTTGATGGAAATGGTAAAATGGAGTTTAACCCAGGAGAAGGCAAAAAAGAAACATTAGTATTTGGAGATGAGATAAAAGAAGGAGAGTTTTGTTTTGATATACAATCAGGAGAAGTAACAATATATATAGATTATGATATGAACTTAACAAATCAAGGGTTAAAAAGAAGTGCAATAAATATAGAACCAAAAGCAATATTAAATTTATATATAGAAGAAGGAGTAACGTTAACAGTAGATAGTGGGTATGGAGAAGATGGAGATAGTAGAGATGAAAATTCAGTTGACGGAGCTCATGGAGGACCTGGAGGATATGCAGGAATAAGAGTACCATCAATAGATGGAGAAGATGCGACATTAAATTTATATGGTTCAGGAACGTTAATAGCTTATGGTGGAAATGCAGGAAATGGTGGAGATGGCTATGGACATCCGTTTGGAGGCCGGTGGCGGTCGGAGGAGCTGGAGCAGGAATAGGAGGCAACGGCGGAGTTGGAGGAGATGGAGCTGGTTTTGTTGATGGCTATGAGGGTGAAATTCCATATTCTTCTGACGATCCCAATTTGTTTTGGGGTTATACTGGTCATGATGGACGGTGAAGGAGAGAATTGTGGAAAGATAGTAGTAAATAATAATATTACGGTTTTTGCTTATGGTGGTAGCGGTGGAGAAAAAGGTGGACGAGGACTTAATTCTACTGGTGGAGGTCGGGAGTGGATATCCAGCTGCTCGGAATAGGTCGGTGGAGGAGCTGGCCGGCGGTCGGTGGACATGCCGCTTGTGGTCGGTGGTGGCTTTTCTGGAGGGTCTGGTGAAACTAATTCAGAAAATTATCGGTACTTTTGGTAATGCTGGTTATAGTCTTAATTACGCATCTGGTGGAGCAGGTTATTATTCTGGGGTAACATGTGGTACTTCATGGGAATTACATAAAATTGGCTATGTTGGAGGGCAAGGAGGTATCTGGGATAGTCCTACGAGTTTTCAGAGAGATTGGTGGTTAACGAGTAAAGCTGGAGATGGTGGTATGGCTGGAGAAGGAGGATATATTAGAGTATCTGAAGTTAGTCAGGTTTTTGCTTATAATGGTGGTTTTAGTGTTTTGGAACCAGGTGTTGAATCATACTCTTGGGAATGTAGTATTAATGAGGATGAACAAACTTCTTCAAGTTTAAAAGGTGATTCAATGAAAGAAATTATAAGACAAGATTTAAAGAGAATATTTCCATCATTTATTTTTGCTCAATATGGTGTGATACGAGAAACATATGCTACAAATGTATCAGAACATGAGGTAAGTAAAGTAAAAATTAATACTGGCTCATCAATAAAATTAATTGAACATACGGCTGAGGCTGAGAGTGTTCTTGCTTCATATGCTAAAAAAATAGAAGTTTCAAGTTATAATAATGGAGTGTTACCTAACCAAGGCATAGGCTCTCGGTGCAGGCTATATAGAGCTTTCAAATGGAACATATATAGTAGATTCATCATTAAATTAAAACATTTATAAATTCATCTTGCTTGGCAGGGTGGATTTTATTTTTTTATGTTATATATTGACATCAAGATATATTTATAATAAAATACGATAAAGTTATTTAGTAAGATTGAAGATGTATCAATTTTCAAAACAGGTGCGTTAACTAACAAATAGTTAACACTGTTTGTTGGTTTATGCACCTGTTGTTAATTGTTAGCAGCAAGTGTAAAACTAAAAGAGAGGAGGTACATAAAATGAATGAAAGTTTAGGCAAAAGTATCAATTCTTCAACTATGATATCAATAATAGCAATTATTGCAATGGCAATATGTTGCTTATCAGCAATGAGATATAATGCTAAGATATCAATAGAAAAAGAAAAGATTGAAGTTGCAACTAATTCAAACTTCAATCTTGTTAAATAACAATAGGGAGCTTTTCGAAGCTTCCTTTTTTTATCTATTGTATACGAAAACATAAAATTTGTCAATACAAATATACTTTTTCATCATAAAATAATACGGTCACGGTCATTGTCCTACTGATTTTAGCTGGAGTCTCACTAAATGCGATAATAGGAGAGAATGGAATAGTAAGTAAAGCAATAAATTCAAAGATGGCGACAGAAGAAGCAGAGCTATGGGAGCAGATACAATTTATTTTAACAGATGGAGCAATGAGAGGATTAGAAGGTCAAGAATTAGTAGAATATTCAAATAAAAGATTTACAGAAGATGAATTAAAGGCAAGTCTTGCTTTAAAAGCAGATGGATATGAGCTAAATTATGGAATATATACGAGAAAAGTAGCTTTGTTTAAAAGTGACTTAACAGTAGAAGTAATTTTTGCTGAAGTAAAAGGAGAACCGAGCGATTGGGAATATGTTGTAAAAGAAGATGGAACTTTAAAATTAACTGGTTATAAAAGAGAAAAAACAGGAAATATAACGATTCCAAATATAATAAACGGTCAGCTTGTAACAGAGATTGGCCAATTTTTTAATAGTTCACGGAATAACAGGATTAATACTTCCAGATGGAATAGAAATAATAGATGCTTATGCGTTTGAAAGTTGTTATGAAATAGGTAATGTAGTAACTTTTCCATTTACATTAAAACAAATAGGAGATTATGGATTTTATAATTGTTCAGAGATGAGAGGCGATTTAAATACAGTAGCAAGCCAAAGTGTAAAGATGGGAATAAATGTATTTGGAGGATGTAAAAAGCTAACAGGAGATATAAATGTATTAATGGCAAATTTAGATTCAGAAACTACTGTGATAACAGAAAATCAGTTTTCAGGTTTTGCTGGAGTTACTGGGAGCTTGGTTATTCCGTCAAGAATAACAGAAATAGAGCCGTATGCTTTTTATGGGTGCTCAAGTATTGAAGAAATAATATTTGAGGATGAAAGTTTATTAAATACAATTGGAAATTATGCATTTTCAAAATGCTCTAGTGCTAATAATAAATTAATAATTCCTGATAATGTAACATCAATAGGGGAATATACATTTAATGAGTGTACAAAGTTAACAGGTTTAGAATTAGACAATAATCTTACAAGTATAGGACAACATGCATTTTACAATTGTAAATCGATGATTGGAAAGTTAATTATACCAAGTGGTGTCGATATTATAAATCAGTGGACATTTACTGCTTGTGCTTTTAACTCTATTGAATTTTTGTCAAGAGTTGATTTAAACCGAGTAGTCAATCTCAAAGATGGTTGTTTTCAACTATGTCGAAATATCGAAGAGATAACATTTCCAGAGTGTAAGGTAAATATTGGTTATGTAAGTTTCGAGAATTGTACTAGTTTATCATCGATAATAAATTTTGAATATGTAAAAACCATAGGAATTGGAGGATTTAGACGGTAGTTCGCTAGTGAGTTTGGATGGATTGATGGGTGTTGAGTCTATTGATAGTGAGGGCTTTGCTGGTTGTACTAATCTTAAAGTTTTAATGCCTAGTAGTTGTATGTTGACTAGTATTGGTGGTTCTGTGTTTTCTGGGTGCACGAATTTGGATAAACTTGACATAATTGCATATTTGCAATCTTCTTCTGTAAAGCAAGTTGGTAATACAGCTTTTAATAATTGTGCAAATCTTTTTGGAAACTTAGTCGACGGACTTAAGAATAGCAAAGGTGAAGTAATTTCTTTTGGTGAAGGGGCGTTTGCTGGAACTGGTGTTCAGAAGACAAAATTATTTGATTTAACAGGAAAAAACACGATTCTAGCAAATGAATTTAAAGATGTAACTAATTTAGTTGACAAAAATGGTAGTGCAATAACTGATATAATTATTCCTGCAAATGTGACATCTATAGGAAATAGTGCTTTTTCTGGTTGCAGTGCTATAAAAAAGGTAACTATTGAGTGTGATTCTTTAACTTTAGGTAACAGTGCTTTTATGTCTTGTTCTAATTTAAGTAACTTTGTTATTAATAAGGATTGTAAATTAACTTCTATATCTGATAATTGTTTTCAAAGATGTAGTAGTCTAAAAAGTTTTACTCTTCCAACTAGTGTGACTAAAATAGGAGCAAATAGTTTTAATACATCAGGAATTGAAAACATAAATTTGGACCAAGTCGTTACTTTAGGTATTTCAGCATTTGCTGGCAGTAGTCTTAAATCGGTTAATTTGGGAAACTCATTATCATCTATTGGAGCAACTTGTTTTTATGTTTGTAGAAGTTTGAAAGGAAATGTAACTATTCCTTTAAGTGTCACTTCAATTGGAGATTCCGCTTTTCGTTCTTCTGGAATAACGGGAGTCGTATTTAAAGCTAGTATTGATAGTGTTCCAAACTATTTATTTACAGGTTGTGCAGGATTAACTTCTGTAGAGTTTACTTCTAATATTACTTCTTTGAAGAATGAAGTATTTAGCGGTTGTTCATCTTTGTCAAGTATTACAGGGCTTAATTGGCGTGGGCTTACTCAGATCGGATCAAAGGCATTTTATAATTGTTCAAGCTTAACTGGAACAATACAGTTAAGTAGAAGCTGTAGTTATGACATAGAAACTAGTTTTTCTGGATGTGGATTGAAGATAGATAAGGTTGATTAAAGTTTTGAGGAGTGCTTTTTTAAAGGCACTCTTTTTGTTACTACTAACTTTTTCATCTATCTTGTATCACGATAAAAATTTAATCATAAAATAATAAAGTCACAGTCATTGTTCTACTTATACTTGCTGGAGTCTCTCTAAATGCGATAGTTGGGGAGAATGGAATAATAACGAATGCATTAGATGCAAGATTATTAAGCCAGTATTCAACATATAAAGAAGAATTAGAGATTCATTTAAATCAAGAGATAAATGTTTCAGGAGAAAAAATGAAAGAATATATGTCATCAATGAAAAAGGAAGATATAAATAATTTTGTAGTATTAAATGGAAAATTATATTTTATAGGAACTGATGAATATGAAAGAAAGATAGCAGAAGAAGCAGGAATAAATACAACGTTAGGAGGAAAAGAAGCATTACCAGAAGATATAATACAAATAGTAGGAGAGATATTTCCAAAAAAGGATAAAGTAAAATTACCAGAAAATGACAAAGATGAGACACCAGAAGAATTACCAGGGAAAAGACTATATACTAAAAATACAGAAAATGATACAAAATGGGATATGGTGATGGACTATAATGAAAGTAGTGAAGAAACGGGAAGATGGGGAAGTGGATATTATTTATTGACAAAAGGAGAATATGAAATAGATGGAAAAACAATAACATTAAAAAAGGATTATATAATAGATTATAGAAATAACGAATTAATGGGATTGAGTGAAAGATATGAAGATTGGAACATAAATTCAACATTAGGAACGACGACGGGATTAGTATTAAATTTAGACCCAAGTAATTTTGAAGCATACTTAAATGAAAATGGAGAATTAGATGAAAATAAAATGAGAGCCAAAAACATAGAGAAATTTGGAGATGTAGCTTATAGCAAAGAAGAACAAGCATTATTATTTAATGAAGATGAGTCAAATAATCCAGAAGGAGAAGGAGGATATTTGAAGTTAGATGGTGGAGATGTTGATTTTGCGAATGGATTTACGTTTGAAATATCTGGAGTATGGAAAAGGTTAAGTTATAGGAATCAACAAACCGATGTGAGGGGTGCATTATTTTGTCGAATGCCGACTTTGAATGGTGCGTTTTATAATTCCATGCGTTTTGGGCTTGGTAGCATTGACATGAATCGTTCAACGGTGATGTGTAGAGTTGGTCCCAACGATGGAAATTTTAAGGGTGTGATGATGGAGACGACGGACGGATTTGCCATGTGTACAACCGAACAGATTCTGGAAATTCGGTGTTCAAACGAGTATATCTTTTACTTTTCAACCATTTGAAACTTTAGATGGGATTGAAACTGATGTAAGGAAAATGCTGGAGGAAAAAAATGTGAATTCTTGTTGTCTCCTTGAATTGTATTTAGATGGAGACTTATATGGCTGGACAATTAATAGTTTAGATGGATATAAGTCTGGACTTGCATTTTATAATAAGGATTTAGGTGATATCTTTGTTGGAGTTTGCCCATGGTTAATTACTGGGCAACTCTATTATCATAAAGGAGATATTTATAGTTTACGACTTTATAACCGAAGTATAAATTCGGAAGATGTAAAAAATAATTACGAGAAAACTTTAAAATATAGAGAATCTTTTTAAAATATAGAAAATTAGTAATTTTTAATGATTACTAATTTTTCTTTTTTGTGTAAAGTTACCTAAAAAATTCCAAGCTAGCTGTGACTCGTAAATGAAAATGTCTCAAAAAAAGATTTGATTTGTAAATAAAAATGTCTCAAAAAGGAACTATAAAAA
>CANQOG010000046.1 GCA_947625415.1 uncultured Clostridia bacterium | reverse complement strand
ATACTTACAACATAAATTTTAAATTAAGACATTTTCCTAAATGATTTATTAAGACATTATCATAAATGAATCATAAATATTTTCTTTATCACAATAAAAATATTTGACTTTTTTTTGTAATGCATATATAATTAAGTATAGAAAATGAGAAACCACAAACGTGGTTTGCTACATTTAGTATATGTTTAATTAACACACATCTAAAAAGGCATTACAGATGTGTGTTATTATTATTTGCTCAAAATTATCACAAGTATAATTAAGGCAAATACTATAATAGTTTCGGTAATTAAACCAAACAAAAGAAAGTGTATTATTGTTAATAAACTAGCTTCTATCATAGTACCACCTCCTCTCAGTAGATAAACTACATTAAGTAAGTAGCAAACCACATCTGCTTATTCTCATTTCCTATAAATGGAATTATAAAACATAGTTAAATAAACTTCAAGCGAACATAATAAAAAAATTAAAAAGATTGATATAAAAACCAATCTTTTTTTGAATTTTATTTTTCTCTTTTTATATACTCAATTCCAAAATCATCTAAATCAGAAATTGTTATATCTCCATCCTCTAAAGCCAACTTAATATTTTTTTGTGAAATTTCTGCATTAGGAGAATAAACTTGTACATAAATAGTCTTTTTTGTTTCAAAATAATATTCATAATTTTCATCTTCAAAGAATTTTTCTTCCCCTGCTTCAGGTTTATATCTTTCACTATCAACTTCAGTATAATCTACTATTTTAGTTTCAGTTTCTTCATCTATCTTCTCTAATATGTCATCATTACTAACTTTTAAAGCAAAATATGGTTCTTCACAATCTTTTTCTTTCATAAAAATAACAAATTGATTTTCAAAATAACAATACTTTGTATCATTACTAATTCCCATATATAGAGTTACTAAACTTGTCTGGCTTCCTAAATTACAACCCTTTTCATTTAGTGAAAAATTAACATTTTGAATAACATCACCAAAATACATTGCATCATTTTCAGTACCTTTTATATACTTTCCATTTAGTTCATTATAAGCTATCATTCCATTTACTCTAACATAAGGAACTAACAATTCATCCTCTTCGCTAAATTCAGTTCTTCCTGTATAAGAGTTTGATTTTTCTTGAATGTCTTTATAATACTCATCAAAAGATTTTTCTTCATCTGTTCTATAAAGAATGATTTCATCACCTTCTTGAGTCTTTAGTTTTATAGCCATATCATTACTAAATAAATCATTATCACTTATCTTATTATAAAACAATATCTCGACATTTTTATTTACATCTTCAGATGTTCCATTATTTATTCCAAAATATTTTATAAACTTTTCTCCATCTCCAAATGTCATATTTTTATTATAATTACTAAAATTATCAAATACTTCTAGAAAATTTAACTCTTTATTTAAAGTAGCATCAATATTATATCCACCTGTTAAATTCTTTTCTACATTAACTTGATAATCATTTGAATCTAACATTTCTTTTGTAAACTCACTGTTATTTAAATCATCTACAATTGGAATATTTCCATCAACTAAATTAATTTTATCTTGACCTAGCTCATCTTCTAATTTTTTCCAAGCTAAATCAAGTGTTCCAACCCACAAATTATTAACAGTATCTTCTCCAAGAGTTGTCTGATATGTAGGAGTTATAGAAATTTTATAATTTGTGTTATTTTCAGCTTTGTTTCTAATTTTTTGGTAAGCTACTGTTGCAGCATAAGCAATTCCAGATATTGCTACAGTTACAACTATTCCTATTATTAAAACTTTTAAAGTCTTGTTCATCTCTTTAAATCCTTTCTTAACTAAAATTTTTCTTAACTCAGATTTTCCTCTATGAACTAAATTTTTAACATTTTGAACTGTTTCTCCAAGTATTTCAGCAGTTTCTTGATATGAAAGTTCTTCTATTTTTGTTAAATATACTGCATTTTTATATCTTTCATCTAATAAATCAATTGAGTTTAATAGTTCACTTTTTTCTTCCTTTTTAGTTATAATCTCTTCAATATCATCTTCAGTTTTAACTCCATTATTTTCAAAAAGAAATTTTTCATTTATTTCTGCTCTCCTCTTTTCAATTTTTAGGAAATTTAAAGCTCTGCTTTTTGCAACTAAAAATAGATATGATTTAAAAGTATAACCTTCTTTTACTTTACTTTGCAAAACATATATAAATGCTTCTTGAGTAATGTCTTCAGCTCTATCATAATCTTTTACTATATTATAAACAAAATATTTTACTCTATCTTTATATTTGTTATAAAGTAACTCAAAAGCGCTTTTTTCACCAGATAAATATTCATTATATAATTTCATATCAATATCATTTTCCATATCTCACCTGCTTTCATATATATAAACCATTCTACTTGAAAAAAGTTTCAATAATAGCAAAATAATATAATAAAAGCAAATGACTCTTAAATCATTTGCTTAAAATACTATACCTCTTTTTTACTATAAACTTTATAAGATATCTTGTAAGAAATCCATAAAACTATAAATGTTAGCAATATCAAAATTATTGGTAATATATTTACTAATTTAAGCATCACGCTTTCAATTTGTTCCTCTGTTATATTCAAGTTTTCAATAGCTGTTGCAGATGCAATGACTGCAAATACAGCCATTAATATTACTATTATAAAAGTAAGTCTACCTTTTTCTATTCCAAATTTATAAAAGCAAGGAACTTCAATAGCTTCTAAAAAGCTTACACCAAAAATAGATGCTGAAATTACAATAAATATTTCTTTAATATCTATAAGTTCTTTTGCAGTAGCAAAAGATGAAACTAAACTTAAAGTAGTTCCTAATAGGGCTCCTATAATTATTACACCAAATACAAAAACATATCTTGCTAAAACAATTTCTTTTTTTGTTACTGGCATACTTTGAATATATCTTTCTGCATTTGCTTGTTCATCATAGCTAAATGGAACAATTCCTAACATTCCAAACCAGAAAGTAAGAAAAACCGTTATAAAAATTGGTGGATTTTGACTATTTCCAAAAAACACAAGAACTAAAGCAAGTAATAAGAAAATTACTAATGTTTTTTTATAACTTTTTAACTGCAATAAATCTTTTAGTATCAAACCTTTCATCTACTTTTCCCCCTTTATATAAATATACATAATATCATCAATATTTGCTCTATCTATAACTTTGACATTATATTTTTGCTTAAATTCATTTTTGTTTTCAATCAAAACATCATATTCATATTTTGATTTTCTAAACTTAACAAAATCATTTTTATCAATCTTTTTAAACTCTTCTTCAGTACATTTGGCAATTCCGAAATTATCTAAAATTTCATCTTTAGTTTTTGAAAAGACAATTTCTCCTTCATTTATAAATGTTATAAAATCCGCAACATGTTCTAAATCAGATGTTATATGGCTTGAAACTAATATTCCATTTTCTTCATCTTGAATAAAATCTTGGAATATGTCTAAAATCTCATTTCTTGCTACTGGATCTAGCCCAGAAGTAGGTTCATCTAAAATTAAAAGTTTTGGATGATGTGATAAAGCAATTGCAATTCTTACTTTCATTCTCATACCATTTGAAAAAGTTTTTACTATTTTATTTTTTGGTAATTTAAATTCATCAAGATATTTAAAATATAGTTCTTCATCCCAATTTTTATAAACATTTTTCATAATTTTATGTAAATCAACTACTGTTAAGTACTCTGATAAAAAGCTATCATCAAGTAAAATTCCAATATTTTCTTTTATTTCTTTTTCATTGCCCTCTAGCTTTGAGCCAAAAATTTTTATCTCTCCAGAATCTCTCTTTATTAAATTTAAGATTGCCCTAATTGTTGTAGTTTTTCCAGCGCCATTTTCTCCAACAAACCCCATTATTGTTCCTTTTGGCAAACTTAAATTTACATTTTTAAGTTCGAATTCTTTATATTTTTTTGATAAGTTTTTGATTTCTAAAATATTTTCCATACTAATCCTCCTCATACAAAAACTTAAATAAGTCAACAACTTCTTTTTGAGTAATATCATTTACTTTTGCAATTTTTATAATTTCATTAATGTGATTTTCAATTATTTTAATCTGTTCTTCTCTGGCTAATTCTTTATTTCTAGGAACTACATAACTTCCTTTCCCTTGAACTGTTTTAATATATCCTTCATTTTCTAGCTCATCATAAGCTTTTTTTACAGTTAAAACACTAATTCTTAAATCTTTAGCAAGATTTCTAACAGACGGTAATGCATCAGCTTCCTTTAGCTCATTCAAATTTATTGCATTTTTAATTTTTATTTTAATTTGCTCATATATTGGAACTTCACTATTATTACTAATTATTAAATCCATTTTTTCACCTCTTTATATATAACAGTATATAACACTTTATAACAGTTGTCAATATATATAATAAAAAAGATTATCATTTTTATGATAATCCTTTTAAAATCTTAATTTTTTATGTAATCTATCTTTGCTCTTATAACTTCTCTTTCTCCTTCTGTTATAAGAAATTCAACTGAATTTTCTATTTCTTTTTTATATACTTTTAAAATTTGCCCTTCTTTTGTTTCATTTATATAATGAATCTCCAAATCAGTTACTTTATTATCTTCAAAAAACTTACAAGGCAAAGTATTCATTATATATCTTACATAATAAACATTATTTGTATGTCTACTAAAATCGATATCAGAAGAAAAAACTTTTTGCCTATAAACATAATCATTTTCCGTAAATTCTTCTTTTAAAGTCTGATATGGAGTTGAAAAAATTGGTTCTTCTGCTTCCATATCTTTAGGATAATCAACAGTTTCAATTTTTCTAATCTTTCTAGTATCTAAATCTATAATACAAGTTTCTTGTCTAACACTAAATAAAAGCTCATCATCTTTATCTCTAAATGTTGTTTCCATTTCAGTTCTAATAGGCTTTACTTTTGTAGTATGACCTCTTCCATAAATTTTGTCTCTCCACATTGGGTATTTATAAAAATGCATTTTAGCTTTTGTAACTACCCAAATTGCATTACATTTCTCTTTTAATCTAATATTATCACTTTTGAAACTCTCAAAATATTCTGTCATTACATTTTGAACAAGATTAAAACTTGAAATTATATCTAACTTTCCTTCTTCATCAACTTCCGTATAATTTACACTATGATTTTTCTTATAGTCTATCTTCATTTTTCCCCTTCTAAATCCCCACAAAAATTATAATTCTTTTTTTAGTTCCAGTCAATACAAAAAGTCAAACAAATTTCTTCTATTTGCTTGACTTTTTAGAATATATAATATAAAAACAACATACTCTGCTTTACCTATCGAGTATGTTGTTATCCAAAAAAAGTTGTGATAACCATATATTCTGTGGTTTCTCATTTCTGTTTATATTATTATTGTTTTTAATATATTGTCAACATATTTAAAAATTAAGTTTCAATATTTTTTCCACAAAAAAATTTTTTGATAATAAACAATATTTTGTAATTAGAGCAACAAAACATAGAAAAGTATATTAGCATAACAACAACTTTCATTTCTTTATCCTGCTTAAATATAAATAATTCTTGATTTTTTTTTGTATAATGTTATAATGATTAATATATTTGTGCTTATATTTTTTCGTGTTTAAACAAATTAAACTATAAAATTTTAATTATGCTATTTTGGAGGAAAAAATTAATGGAATATTTTGACTTGTTAGATAAAAACAGAAATTTTATGAATAAAATTTTACCAAGAGGTACAAAATTAAAATCAGGCGAATTTAATCAAGGATGTGAAGTTTTTATAATCCTTCCAAATAATAAAATATTACTAACTCAAAGATGTGAATTAAAATCTCATCCTTTAATGTGGGAAGCACCCGGAGGATGTACTATCGCTGGCGAAACTACTTTAGAAACGGCAATAAGAGAAATGAATGAAGAAATCGGATTAAACATTAAGCCTGAAAAATTTCAATTACTTTCAACTGAACTTTATAAATCACAATTTGTAGATATTTATATGGTTAAATTAAATGATATAAATATATCAAATCTAAAATTACAACCAGAAGAAATAGCTCAAGCAAAAATAGTTACTTTTACTGAATTAGAAAAAATGATAAAAAACGATCAAATAGTTACATGCACTAAAAATGATTATTTATCAATAAAAAATAACTTAGTATAAAAATTTTCTATGCTAAGAATAAACCACCTATTTTTTTTGAAGTGGTTATTTTACAAATTTTATTATCTGTATATTAAAATACAAGTTTCCTTGCATTTTTTTAAATATATATTTAGGATAAACTTTCTTTATATAATTCAAACTTTGAAATGTAATACTATTTTCTTTTATAAATTTTGGTGTCTCCAATACAATTTTCACTTTTGAATATCCTAAACTTTTTCCTATATTCATTATGGTTTCTTGGTTATTAGTTTTAATATTTGTTCCTAAAAAATCAAAGACTAAAATATACAATTCTCCATTTTTATTAAGGTGTTTTAAAGATTCTGTTAATATTGCTAAAATAAAATCCCTACCATCTTTTCCGCCTGAATCGTGCATACTTCCACTTAACATTGGCATTTGAGGTGGATTACTAAAAATTATATCAAACTTTTCATTTTGTAAATTTTCAAACAAATTACTTTCTAAAGTTTCTATATTTTCCAGATTATTTTCTTTAATTAATAAATTTAACCACTCTATACACTCTCTATCAATATCTACAGCCTTTACATCCTTAGCTCCAAAATATAATGAATGTATTGCTATAATTCCTAATTGACCTGTTCCTAAATCTAAAACTTTTTTATCCTTTACAACAGATTTTATTATATTTGAATAAATCAGCCCTGATTTTGGTATATAACCATTTTCTTTTATTTTCAAAGAATAATTTACATCAGATGTTGAATACAAGAAATATTTCTCATTATTATACTCATTTTTTAAAATATAAAAATTTTCAATTGTTTCAAACGGACAATATTTTTCTAATACATATTTATTCATCTCTTTCTTCAGCTCCCCAATTTTTTTCTAATACTTTTGATATATATCTATCATACCCATCTTGTGCTAAAATTCTCTCTAATTCAACAATTGGAAATTCTATATTTTCACAATTTTCAAAAGGTTCTTCTGCTACTATTAACATCTTAATCATTTGTAAATATTGACTAAATAAGATTGTATTCGAATACCCAAGTTTCTTAGATAACAATCTTATTCTATTACTTTTTATATTATTAATATTTAAATGATAATCATCTTCATTATGCAAACTAAAAATTGTATCTACACTGCATGGTCTTTCATCTGGCAATAAAAAAGCTACAAATTCTTCATATACATTTTCTCTAAAATAATTTAATTTATTTATATTATTATCTAAAGTAATTCCTCTTTCAAAATCAACAAACGTAATTTCAGAAGCTAACTCATTAAATAAAATGTTACGTGGTGCGAAATCATGCCAATAAAAATTTTGATTCAAAATAAATTTCATAATGCTATACAAAATTTGTACTCCTAATTTTCTTTTAGGTAAAGAGCGTAACATTAATTCAACATTATCTCCTATACATTCTTCCATTATCAAAAAATTTTTCTTACTATCCCAATAATATAACTTCGGAACTTTAATTCTATATGATTTTCCATTCAGTTCAATTCCATTTTTTTGCTCTAAAAAATTTCTTGCCCTTTTAATATTTTGAACTTCTGTATATATAGTTTTTTTTATATATGATTTTTTTCCATTATAATCTATTTGATAAACTTTATCTTTACTCAAAGAAATTACTTCCATATACTTTCTCTTATCTTTAATAGTTATTATTTTTTTATAATATCAATCTAATAATTGTGGTTATTATATCAAAATTTTCTTGATTTGTAAATAAATTAATAACATAAACAGTAATTTTGAGCAAACAAAAATAACCATTCTGCTTTGACCAAGCAATGGTTATTTTCCAAATCGGCAACCACTATCGTGGTTTCTCATTTCTATCTATATTATATATTGTTTTTAATATATTGTCAACATATTATTTTTTTAATTCCTCTAAATTAGGAAGTTTGCTTTTTATTTTTTCAACTTCTTCTTTAATCTTTTTTCTAACATCTATAATTTTAATATTAGGGAAAGCTTTTATAAGTCTTCTAGTTAACATAGACTGTTTTAGTAAAATCTCTTTTACTTTTTCTGTAATTTCTTCTGTATTATCTCTTACTAAGTTTGTTGTAATTTTTATGTTCTTTACAACATTAAATGAAATAATATTGTCTACAAAATATATAACCAGCAAAACTACTGTTACTCCTAATAGTAAACCTTGACTCATTTTTTCCATTAAGCCTAAAAAGAATGGATTTAAAACATAAATTATTAAAAGTCCTAATAAACCAAATGCTGATAAAGTTCTTAAACAAACTCTACCATTTATATTAAATTTATCTTTACTATAATCCCACCACCTAGCTTTAAATATCTTTTCCATAAAATAACTTGTTAAATATTCCAAAATTCCACAAACAGCAATACATAAAACAAATAATGAAATTGGATATGGTTTTAAATGTGATAAACACAAAGTAATTAATAAAACTCCATAACCATAAATTGAGCAACAGGGGCCTATTAAAAATCCCCTGTTCACAAATTTTTTGTTTAAGATTAAGCCTTGAATTACCTCCATAATCCATCCTAAAAATGAGTAAATGAAAAATAATAAAATATAATTTACAACTTCTTTCATTCTATTCTCCTATTTGCTTTTTATTTTTTACTATAATTTTATCACACATTGCAAGAACTGATGGTAGCAATAATAATATTAATATTGTAGAACATAATGTTCCTTGTGATACTGTTTTGCAAATTTTTGCTGCAATTGCTGAAGCAAAATTTGCTATTATTAAAGTAACAATAATTAATATTGAACTTGAAGTTAATATTGTATTTATTGAACTATTATATGAAGCAATAACACTTTCTTTTACTCCAAGAGTTTTTCGATTTTCCAAATAATATGAAGTATAAAGAATTGCATAATCTATTGTTGCTCCCATTAAAATACTCTGAACAATTAAAATTGCTATAAAGTATACATTTTCACCTGTAAATGATAAGATTCCCATTATTAAGAAAACTGCACATTGTATAGTAAGAACTAATATTATAGGCAAAAGCATTGATTTGAATGTAAAAGCCACAACTACAAATATGAAAATCATTGTTATAATTGTTATGAAGTTTAGCTCATTATTAAAAGTCTTGCTCATTTCATAAGCCATTGGTGAATCACCTAAAACATAAAAATCTTTTACATTTTTTCCTATTAAGTCTTTAACTTTTTGAATAAATTCAAAAGTCTCTTTATTTTCAGAAGCAAATTTTGTATTTATTATCATTCTCGAATAATTATCTCCAATAAGGAGCTCTCTTGCATCCTCGATATCACCTTTAGCTTTAATTATATCATTTCTCATATTTTCTTCTATAAAATCTGTAAAACGCTCATCTTGTAAAATATTGTCATTTAAGAAATTAACAAATTTTTCAACTGTTAATTTCCAATTTTCATCATAATTATCTAAACTTCCTTTATAAATATAAAGAACTTCTATCGTTTTCTTTTCAAGATTATTTGTTAACTTACTAGCAATATCAAACATTTCATCAGAGCTATATTTTGTTCCATTTAAAGCATTATTAATTATAGTATTAACTGTATTTAGTTTCAAAATTTTATCTTGTTCAAAACCACTAGAATAATTTGGATTTGATACAACATTATTTAACAAAAACGTAATAAATGTTTTTAACGAAATTTGTGGGTTAGGGTTTAAATATTTAAAATTGTATAAACCATAAATAAGTTTTAAATTTTCTTGATTTATTTTAAGTAAATTTGAAAGCTCACTATATGTATATTTTTTATTAGTAATTGTTCCATCCATTACTGTTTGAATTAGATTTAAATTACTAATAACTTCTTTTGAAAATTTTCCATTTAAAAGTTCATCATCTTTATGTTGCAATATAAATTGAGTAAATTCTAAAGGCGTTATTTGAGTAATATCTTGATTTGAAACATATAAAACATAAATATTTTTTAAAATATTTCCATCTATTCCAGTAAATTGTGAAAGTTCTTGATAAGAATAAGTTACTCCATTTAAGCTACTTTCCATTATATTAGATAATAAGCTCAATTTTGCTAAAGTACTTTCATCAATCATATTTCTTATTGCTTCTGTTTCTAATATAATCTTCACAAATTCTTGAGGTGTAGCCGCATCTAGATTTAGACTATATAATATTTGAGAAACTTGAATTTCATTAAGCCCAAATAATGTTGATAAATTTGCAGCATCCATTTTAGTTGTAATAGTATTTACATCACTAAAAGTCATAAGAATTTTTATATTTTGAATAGCTGTTTCATCAAAACTATTTGAATAACTTGAATCTTGCAAAACATTATTTAATACAAAAGTTGAAAATTCTTGAATTGTAATCTTTGTATCAATTTCATTTAAACTTATATAATATTTATATAAATCATTCATAGAATTTATATCAATTCCAAATAATTCAGCCATTTTATTACTTGCCATTTTACTTTGAATTAAATCTTTATTTACAAATTTTGATAATGTATTCAAACTTAATTTAGAATTTTCATCTATTGTAGAAGAATATTTTTCGTTTGTTAAAACAACATTGTTCATAAAATCAATAAAATCATTTAAAGAAATTTGAACATTGCTATTTTGTGATAAATACAAAACAAGTATATCATTTAGCTTTTCTTGGTCAATTTCAAGAATTTTAGCAATTTCAGTTGAAGTTCTTAATCTATTAATTTCCCCATCTGTAATAAAATTTTTTAATCTTGCAATATTATTTCTAGTTTCTTCATCAATTTCTTCATTCATTTTTTCATTGTTATATACATCATTTTCAACAAATTGAACAAATTCATTAAAATCATAAGTTGATGTTATTTCTGGATTATAATAATCATAGTATAAAATTTTTAATAAATAATCCTCTATATTTACATCTGAGCCTAAATCGTTTAATCTTTCATTTAATTTATCAAAGCTTAAATCTTCACCAATTGTATTTCCATAAGCTAAAACTTCGTCAACTTTTTTTTCATCTTCTAACTCTTTTAAATATTGTCTAATATTTTCTTCTTCACTATTTTTATAAATTATAGCCATTTGATTAGTTTCCTCAAAAACATCTGATATTTCATCAGCTTCAGTTTGAGTATAATCAAATCCCAAATTGCCTTTTAAAACAAAACTTGCAACAAATACTAAAATAAATAATGGAACAGCTATAAATCTAATTTTATAACTAAACTTTCCTAACCAATCAAGCTTAATATTTGGAGTTTTTTTCTTAGTTTTTGTTATTAATTTATCAAACATTAAAATAAAAGCTGGCAATACAAAAAAGATACAAATTAAACTAAATAAAACTCCTTTAGCTAATACAAACCCCAAATCTCTTCCTATTGTAAAACTCATAAATACTAAAGCTAAAAGCCCAACTATTGTAGTGACAGAGCTACTTGAAATTGCTTGGAAAGCATGATATAAAGCCTCCTTCATTGCTTTAACTTTATCTTTTTCGTTTTCTTTTTCTTGAGCATATCTATTCATAAGCATAATTGAATAATCCATTGATAAAGCTAATTGCAAAATCGCAGAAATAGAATCAGTAATATTAGAAATTGTTCCAAATATAATATTTGTTCCTTTATTTAAAACAACTGCCATGAGAATTGCTGTCAAAAATAGAAATGGCTCTACATAAGATTCACACATTATAATAAGAATTACTAAAGCACATACTACTGCAAGAACTATAATTCCAATTGGTAATACAGTTTTATTCGTATCTGAAACATTCCCACTTGTATAAATTGTATAATTTTCGTCATATTTTTCAATTACTTCATTATATACATTTTTTGCAATTTTAGAATCAGACTCATCATCAACTGTTATAACGTATAAAGTATATTTGTCTTTATTATAATTTTCTGTATCGTCATAATCTACACTTTCTACCCCATCTATTTTTTCTAAATTAGCTTTTATATCTAGCTTTTTATTTTCTGGTAAACTCTCAAACATTAAATTTAATGTACTTGTCTCTGTTCCAGAAAACTCCTTTTCCATGATGTCCATTCCTTTTCTTGTTTCGGATGTATCTGGTAAATATTCAGCAATATCATAATTTAATTTTACTTTATTTGAAAATATTGCTGAAATTATTGTAAGAATTACAAATAAAACCAAGATGAAATATCTTTTATCTACTATAAAATCAGTAATTCTTCTCAATTAAAATCCTCCCTTCTATTAAAAATCTGTTCTATATTATACTCTCATTTTTTTCCAAATGGAAGTATAAATATATAAAAAGTGTCTAAATTTAGACACTTTTTTATAAATTGTATTTATCTTTTATAAAATCTATGTTATAATACTTTATATTGTAATAAATTATGGAAAGGAATTGAAAAATGAAAGTACAATGTCTAAATTCTTCTTCAATAAAAACTAGAAATCTTATCAAAAAAACTTTTGCTGAATTAATAAATGAAAAAAAGCAATTAAACAAAATTACAGTAACAGAACTTGTAAAAAGAGCTGAACTTACAAGAAGCACATTTTATACACATTATGAAAGTATTTATGATGTTGCAAATGACTACCAATTACAAACTATTGAAATTTTAAGAAGTAATGATATAAAACTACATTCAAAAGAAGATATTTTAAACTATTTTTCAAAAATTATTGAATGCCTTAAAGAAAATGAAGAAACTTATAAATTATTATTATCAGCAGATGAAACTCTTTTCTTTTTTGAAGAATTAAAAAATATAGCTAACCAAAAAATCTTTGAAGCCCTAAAAAATTCTTCAAATGATAAATATCTAGAGCTTAATATTTCATTTTTTATGAATGGAGTTGGAATGGAATTTATAAAATATTTTAGAAATGAAAGCAAATATTCATTAGATGAATTATTAACAAACATAAATAAATGGTTTGAAAAACTTTTTAATTAAAAATATATCGGCAAATGAAAAAGTAAATGCAATTCTGTAAAGTAAATGCAAGTTGTATGAAAAGATGCAATTTAAAAGCAATATTTTTAATAAAAAGTATTGCTTTTAATGATATTTTAATGTAAAATTAAAGTATTATCATAAAAAATTTGCATAGCAAACAAACAAAATCGCATAAAATTTTTTAAGTGTAAAACTAAATGCTATTTTGCTTTGCATTTAATTATTCAGTTATGCAAATGTTTTTGATTAATAAATTTAAATGTAAGTTGTTATTTTAAAAGGCGAGGAGTGGTGTTGACCTCGTCTTTTGCTATCTTTTGTATATTTAATTTGTCGGCAAGTTCTCTTCCATAAATAAAAGTAAAAATC
>CANQOG010000045.1 GCA_947625415.1 uncultured Clostridia bacterium | reverse complement strand
GGCTTGCTAACATCAAATATATGGACTAGTAATCCATCAGAAATAAAAGCAATATTAGAAATGCCAGAATGGGAAGAAGAAAAGTTTCAAGACTTGTTAACATCAAATATATGGAATAGTAATCCGTCAGAAATAAAAGCAATATTAGAAATGTTAGAATGGGAAGATGAAAGGTTTCAAGGTTTGCTAACATCAAATATATGGAATAGTAATTCATCAGAAATAAAAGCTATACTACAAATGCCAGAATGGAAAGATGAAAGGTTTCAAGGCTTGCTAACATCAAATATATGGAAGAGCAATTCATCAGAAATAAAAGCAATATTAGAAATGCCAGAATGGGAAGATAAAAAGTTTCAAGGCTTGTTAACATCAAATATATGGAATAGTAATTCATCAGAAATAAAAGCAATATTAGAAATGCCGGAATGGGAAGAAGAAAAGTTTCAAAAATTGTTAACATCAAATATATGGAAGAGTAATCTATCAGAAATAAAAGCAATATTAGAAATGCCAGAATGGGAAGATAAGAAGTTTCAAGACTTACTAACATCAACTATATGGAATAGTAATTCATCAGAAGTAAAAGCTATATTAAGAATGCCAAAATGGGAAGATAAAAAGTTTCAAAACTTGTTAACACCAAATATATGGCAAAGTAATTCATCAGAAATAAAAGCAATATTAGAAATGCCAGAATGGGAAGATGAAAAGTTTCAAAGCTTATTAACATCAAATATATGGAAGAGTAATTCATCAGAAATAAAGGCAATATTAGAAATGCCAGAATGGGAAGATGAAAAATATTCACATCTGCTTCAACCAAGTATATTTAATGTATCCATAAAAAATATAAGACCCACAATTGAGTTATTTAAGCAATATGGAATAGACCAATACATAAGTAATTGCGCATTAAGAAGAAACGTAAAAAAACAAGCTATATTACTAAAATATTTAAAAACCAATGGAATATCTTTATTAGAAGAAGATAAAGATGGAAATAAAAAGCTTAATAGAATTATAAATGCAAGTAATGCTGTATTAAAAAAGAAATATCATATTGATTTGGATATAATAGAAAAAAGAGAAAAAGCTGGACCGAGTTTGGATGATTAATCATTTTGTGAAATTATAATAATGTGAAATAGCAGTAATTAAAAAAAGGGGTTGTAAAAAATGAGATTTGGAATAAAATTATTTTAATTCTCATTTTTTAACAATTCTATTTATGTTTAATGAAGTGTAACTTGACAAAAATACAAGTATATAATAAAATTTATTGAATTAAATAGTAATAAAGCAAAAGAAAAAGTTCGTAAATAAAAATTAAATTAAAAAAATAGGAGGAGATATAATTTGGAAAAAATAGAGGAAATAAAAGAAAAATATTCTGAATCAGTTATTAAAAATCTAAATAAAGAAAATTTTTACAAAATATATAATTTTTTAATAAAAGAAAAATGTAATTTTATTGATGATATAGTAAGTGATTATTTAGATTTATTTAACTTTGACTATGATGAGTTTGTAAAAAAATATATAAAATTGAATGAAAAATATGATAACCAATTTTTAAATAAAGCTAGTGAAGATATGAACTTATTGGAAGAATTTTATAATAATATCAAATGAGCCAAATAGGAGTTGAATATAAAAACATGAGTAATGATGAAAAAATAATAGAAATTAATAGACTTATTGGAAATCGAGACTTTTTAAAATGTGAGCTATTATATAGAAGAAGTTTATCAGAAATAAAGGCAATATTAGAAATGCCGGAATGGGAAGATAAAAAGTTTCAAGGCTTGTTAACATCAAATATATGGAATAGTAATTCATCAGAAATAAAGGCAATATTAGAAATGCCAGAATGGAAAGATAAAAAGTTTCAAGGCTTATTAACATCAAGTATATGGAAGAGTAATTCATCAGAAATAAAGGCAATATTAGAAATGCCGGAATGGGAAGATAAGAAGTTTCAAGACTTACTAACATCAACTATATGGCAGAGTAATTCAACAGAAGTAAAAGCTATATTAAGAATGCCAGAATGGGAAGATAAAAAGTTTCAAGGCTTGTTAACACCAACTATATGGCAGAGTAATTCATCAAAAATAAAAACAATATTAGAAATGCCAGAATGGAAAGATAAAAAGTTTCAAGACTTACTAACATCAACTATATGGAATAGTAATCCATCAGAAGTAAAAGCAATATTAGAAATGCCAGAATGGGAAGATAAAAAGTTTCAAGGCTTGTTAACATCAAATATATGGAATAGTAATTTATCAGAAATAAAAGCAATATTAGAAATGCTAGAATGGAAAGATGAAAAGTTTCAAGGCTTGCTGACATCAAATGTATGGAGGAGTAATTCATCAGAAATAAAGGCAATATTAGAAATGCCAGAATGGGAAGATAAAAAATTTCAAGTGTTATTAACATCAAATATATGGAAGAGTAATTCATCAGAAATAAAGGCAATATTAGAAATGCCAGAATGGGAAGATAAAAAGTTTCAAGGTTTGTTAACATCAAATATATGGAATAGTAATTTATCAGAAATAAAAGCAATATTAGAAATGCCAGAATGGGAAAATAAAAAGTTTCAAGACTTACTAACATCAACTATATGGCAGAGTAATTCAACAGAAGTAAAAGCTATATTAAGAATGCCAGAATGGGAAGATAAAAAGTTTCAAAACTTGTTAACATCAAATATATGGCAGAGTAATTCAACAGAAATAAAAGCAATATTAGAAATGCCAGAATGGGAAGATAAAAAGTTTCAAAACTTGTTAACACCAAATATATGGAATAGTAATTTATCAGAAATAAAAGCAATATTAGAAATGCCAGAATGGGAAGATAAAAAGTTTCAAGGCTTGCTAACATCAAATGTATGGAGGAGTAATTCATCAGAAATAAAGGCAATATTAGAAATGCCAGAATGGAAAGATAAAAAGTTTCAAGACTTGCTAACACCAACTATATGGAGTAGTAATTCAACAGAAGTAAAAGCTATATTAAAAATGCCAGAATGGGAAGATAAAAAGTTTCAAGGCTTGTTAACATCAAATATATGGAATAGTAATTTATCAGAAATAAAAGCAATATTAGAAATGCCAGAATGGGAAAATAAAAAGTTTCAAGACTTACTAACATCAACTATATGGCAGAGTAATTCATCAGAAGTAAAAGCTATATTAAGAATGCCAGAATGGGAAGATAAAAAGTTTCAAAACTTGTTAACACCAAATATATGGCAAAGTAATTCATCAGAAGTAAAAGCAATATTAGAAATGCCGGAATGGAAAGATAAAAAGTTTCAAGACTTGTTAACATCAACTATATGGAGTAGTAATTCAACAGAAATAAAAGCAATATTAGAAATGCCAGAATGGAAAGATGAAAAGTTTCAAAGCTTATTAACATCAACTATATGGAAGAGTAATTCATCAGAAATAAAGGCAATATTAGAAATGCCAGAATGGGAAGAAGAGAGATTTCAAGCCTTGTTAACACCAACTATATGGCAGAGAAGCCCATCAGAAATAAAAGCAATATTAGAAATGCCAGAATGGGAAGAAAAGAGGTTTCAAGGCGTACTAACATCAAATATATGGAGTAGTAATCCATCAGAAATAAAGGCAATATTGGAAATGCCAGAATGGGAAGATGAAAAATATTCACATTTGCTTCAACCAAGTATATTTAGTATATCCATAAAAAATATAAGACCTACAATTGAGTTATTTAAACAATATGGAATAGACCAATACATAACTAATAGAGCATTAAGAAGAAACGTAAAAAAACAAGCTATATTATTAAGATATTTAAAAAACAATGGAATATCTTTATTAGAAGAAGATGAAGATGGAAATAAAAAGCTTAATAGAATTATAAATGCAAAAAGTAATGCTGTATTAAAAGAGAAATATTATATTGATTTGGATATGATAGAAAAAAGAGAAAAAGCCGGACCGAGTTTGGATGATTAACAATATAACAACATAGCAATCTTTGAATATAAGACTTATAAAATAATTAAAAAAATAAAAGAGCACCAGCATTTCTGCTGGTGCTCTTTATCAACGCTTCAAAAGGTCAAAGCGTTATTTTACCGTATGTAAAATTTTACTCGGGAATTGCAGAGCAATTCCCATTAACGATAAACGAGCCATCGCACCGATTTTGGGCTTCGATGCTGTTGTAAGTGGCAACATCATTGAAATGCCACCACTCCGATGACAGAGGGCTCAGACCAGCGGAAGTGCAGTAGCTCTGCAGGAGCTTTGCAAACTCATTGTTTGCAAAGCTTTTAGAGAGCTTTGCGCTCTTCCAAGAGTCTTTTACCAATGTTTTGACTGGGGACTCAAAGGTTGCTGATAAATCCGACAGTTCATGAATTCTAGTTGGCATTTCATACTCAGTGTAATCTTTTACCGAGATATAACTATATTTTCCGCAATCTTGGTATTCAGCCACGTTGACTCTCGCTAATGTTACATCCATGGCGTACCCAACTTGATGATTTGATACGCCAACCGCGATGAACCAGTCGATGCACCATGGTGCAGTTGAAATATGTTCCCAGACATCTTGGTTCTGGTTTGACAATGCTGTCAAACCAGATACGACTTTCGACTGGGCTGTCATGGGCCTATACCCTTCGTAAATCACAAGGGTATTCCCATCCTTAAGGGCTGCATTCTGCGCCTTGGCAATCTTTTTTGCCATCCCGTATAAAACGGGAATGACGAATTGATTTTTGTCAAACCGAGCATTGTAGTACAACGCTTGGTATAACTGTTGTCCAGTTATACCGGGAATTTCATTCCCGAGAGAACGAAATTCGCTGCAGTAAGCATTCGTATCGTTGTATACAATGGACGGGATCACGTCGGGCAGGTTGATGAAGCAGTACTTGCTCAGCAAGTACCCTTCAATATCATTAACCCGAACAAGCCACTTATTGTCTTCTTCGGCAATAATGGTAAACGGCGTTCCCGCCTCTACCATTATCGACGAACCCTCTAACGGCATCGCAATGGATGCGATACCGGTTGCCCCGTTGAGGGGCAATTCCAGTCCAGCTTCATTAAGCTGGATATTAAGTGTGGTATTGATGGGTTCCGCTGTGGGCTCAGGAGTAGGTTCTGCTGTGGGCTCGGGAGTGGGCTCTGCTGTGGGCTCTGCTGTGGGTTCAACGGTGGGCTCCGCTGTGGGTTCTGCTGTCGGTTCAACGGTGGGCCCTGCTGTGGGTTCTGCTGTGGGTTCTGCTGTGGGTTCAACGGTGGGCTCTGCTGTGGGCTCTGCTGTGGGTTCAACGGTGGGCTCCGTGGTCGGTTCTGCTGTAGGCTCGGTTGCGGGCGTTATTGTTGCAGGAGCAACCGTAGAATTACGGATGCTCTCTTCAGGGATAATGGGAGCCGAGAGGCTCACCATCATCTGGCCGAAGCTGGCTGCGCCAACCTCGATTCCCCGTGCCATGCCGAGGACTACAAGGATTGCCAGAAACAATGCGACGAACTTTTTCATTTTTAACAATACCTCCTCAGAGATGATAATTTAATTATACAATTAAATTATTGGACTGTCAATTTTAATCGAATTTAACTTGTTGAGAGTTTTTGGCAGTTATTCTAATTTAATTTTCAATAAAAAGCGCTTTTGCTATATATGGAATAACTTCGTTTGTATCATACCAACCAGAAGATTTAGAATCATTTTCACCTCCATTTGGATTTGAAACATAAATTTTTCCTTTACTGTCTGTAGCAAGAAGAGCCATATAATGTGATGAAGTTGTCCAGCGATTATTGTTTGGTTTATTCCAAACACAAATAATAATTGGTCTGTTTGTTTTTAAATGCGAGATTATATTTTCTTTAGATAAATGAACTGAATCATAATAAAAGTCTGTGTTTTCAATTCCAAAAGTATTAGATAATTCTGATGATAATTCACTATAGTTTAAAACAGGATAATATTTTTGTCTTAAATCTTCGGGAGTGAAATTTTTACCATATCCGCTTAAGATTATTGCCATTACAGTAATTCCGCATCCATTTTCTTCCATAGTTCCGCCCCAATATTTGTTTTTAGCCCAAGAAGAATTTCCATTTTGCTTATATTCTATATAAGTTTTTTTGTTATCCTCAATTGTTGTAAAAGTTGTGGAAAAACCGTCTTGATTTTTAAGCTTTTTTTGACCAAAGCCAGAATAATTTTCATTTGTATCTTGTTTTATTATTTCATATTTAGAACTACTAAAAATTTTTTCAATTTTGTCATGAGTTGAAATATAAAGATTTTTAAAAGCAATTATTAAAATTATAATTATTAAAAAGATTAAAAATTTTTTGAATTTACATTTTTTTATTTTCATAATTGACCTCCTAACTTGTTTTAATTATATAATTCAAGAATTACAAGTGTTTTAAGAATTGCTTAATAAATTCTTAAAATTTCCTTACTTATTGCAATTGTTAGTGAAAATGAAAGGAAACTATGTTATAATCAAAAATGAAATGGAGGAATTATGAATATTTTAGTTTTAGATGATGAAAAGGAAATTGCAGATTTAGTTGAATTGTATCTAAAAAATGAAAATTATAATATTTATAAGTCGTATACTTCAAATGATGCAATAGAAATTATAAATACAATAGAGCTAGATATGGCGATTTTAGATGTAATGGTTGCTGGAAAAAATGGTTTTGAAATTTGTAAATACATAAGAGATAAAGGTTTAAATTTTCCAGTTATAATGCTTACTGCTAAAATTGAGGCAACTGACAAAATTCAAGGTCTTACAATTGGAGCTGATGATTATATTACGAAACCATTTAATCCATTAGAGCTTGTAGCAAGAGTAAAGTCTGCTTTAAGAAGATATACAAAATATAATGAGAAACAAGAAAATGAGTCAATTTTTATTGATGGACTTGAGATAAATGAAAAAACTCATAGTTGCTTGTTGTATGAAAAGTCTGTTGATTTAACTCCTTTAGAATTTGATATTTTGCTATATCTTGCAAATCACAGAGGACAAGTTGTAAGCTCAGAAGAGTTATTTGAAAAAGTTTGGAAAGAAAAATATTTAGATAGTAATAATACGATAATGGTTCATATTAGGAGAATTAGAGAAAAATTAAGAGAAAATACAAGAGAACCAAAATTTATAAAAACTGTATGGGGAGTTGGATATAAGATTGAAAAATAAAGAGTTTATAAAATTAAAAAATAGTTTAGCATTACGAGCTGTTGTGAAAATTATTCTTTATAGTATTGGAACAATTATAATTTTTTCTATTTTTATTGATAATGGATTTTTTGGAAATGATTTAGCAAACGGATTATCTGATTTTAATAGAAGTTTATACTTATGGTGTGTTAGAAATAAGATTTTAGTTTTAGGTATTATTTATTTAATGATATTTGGTTTTATTTCTTTTCTTGTAATTAGAAATACTAATAACAATATGATTAAGATTATTTCAGCAATGGATGAAATTCTAAAAGAACCTAAAAACCAAGTAAAGCTTCCAACAGAACTTGCAATTTTAGAAAGTAGATTAAATAATATTCGTGTTGATTTAATTACAAATCAAGCTGAAGCAAAAGAATCATTAGAAAAGAAAAATGATTTAATAATGTATATGGCTCATGATTTAAAAACACCTCTTACATCTATTATTGGATATTTAACTTTGCTTTCAGATGAACAAGAAATACCAAAAGAATTGCAAAAGAAATATATAGATATTGCTTTAAATAAAGCAATTAGAGTTGAAGATTTAACAAATCAATTTTTTGATATTACTAGATATAACTTAAATTCAATGCCAATTTCAAAGCAAAATATAGATATTGCGTTTTTGTTAGAGCAATTAACACAAGAATTTTATCCAATGCTTCAAGAGAAAAAGTTAGAATGTATTTTAAATAAGTCAAGAGGAATTAATTTTTTTGGAGATGGAGATAAGCTTGCTAGAGCATTTGGAAATTTAATTAAGAATGCGATTAATTATAGTTATGAAAATACAAAAATTGAAATTAATATTGAAGAGAAAGATGGAAAAATAAAGATAATTTTTAAAAATAAAGGTGATAAAATTCCTGATTATAAATTAGATAAAATTTTCGAAAAATTTTATAGAGGTGATGAAGCAAGAACTTCAAATACTGGTGGAGCTGGACTTGGATTAGCTATTACTAAAGAAATTATCGAACTTCATAATGGAAAAATATCTGTTAAAAATGATGATGAATTTATAGAGTTTTGTGTTATTTTGTAATTATGATACAAGTTCGATACATTTCTAAAGTAATGTGTTGTTGAAAAAAGGGAGGCAAAACAGATGAATAAGATTTTAATTGTTGAAGATGAGCCTGCAATAAGAGATTTAATCAAAATTGAATTAGAGCAAAAGGGTTATAAATGTGATGTTGCGAAAGATGGAGAAGTTGCAGCAGATTTGATTGAACTTCAGAAATATGACCTTATTTTGCTTGATATAATGCTTCCTAAAGTTGATGGATATGAGTTGTTAGAATTTATTAAAAATGAGTATGAAATTCCGACAATTTTAATATCTGCTAAAAGTCAAACAGATGAAAAGATAAGAGGGTTAAACTTAGGAGCAGATGATTATATTTCAAAACCTTTTGAAATAGGTGAATTAATTGCTAGAGTTGAAGCAGTTTTGAGAAGATATAATAAGGGAATTGATACTCAAAAAATTTATGATATAGAAGTAAATCTTGTTTCAAGAACTGTAAAGAAAAATGGGATAGAGATAAGCCTTACTCCGAAAGAATTTGATTTGTTTGCTTTACTTATTCAAAATAAAAATTTTGTTTTATATAGAGAAACAATTTTTGAAAAGGTTTGGGGAGAAGATTTAGAATTTGAGACAAGAACCTTAGATTTGCATATTCAAAGGCTACGTAAAAAGCTAGGATTAAAAGACAAAATTAAAACTGTTTATAAAATTGGTTATATGTTAGAGGTATGAAATGAAAATTTGGGAGAAATTTGTCTTGTTTTCAGTAACAACAATATCAATAGTTCTAGCTTTTAGTAGATATTATATTGTTAAAAACAATTTCTTAAATTCAATTGAAAATACAAGTAGACAAAATTCAAATAGACATATATTAGAAAAGTATATGTTTGAAGAAAATATTGTAAAAAGTATTCAAGATGGTGAAGAAATTACAGATGATAAAGTTATTGGATATATGAAATCTTTAGATGATTATATGGATGTTGGTATAGAACTTTTTGCGATATATAATGAAAATTTTGAAAACATCTATTCTAATATTGATGGTATAGATGATTTTGATATTGAAGAGGTATTAAAACAAAATAGTAATTCATATTGTTTAAGAACTTTTGGAAATAAACATTATATGATTTTTCCTTCTAATTGGAATATTAATAATAAGGAGATTTATATTGTTAATTTTTATGATGCAAGTTCTATCTATGAAGAAAAAGATAGGCAAATGAAAACAATTTTTATTACAGATATTGTGATTTTGACTGTTAGTGTTATAGCAGTTTTTATTTTTTCTATTTATCTTTCAAGACCTATTGAAAAATTAAATAAGACAAGTAAAGAAATTGCTTCTGGAAAATTTAATAAAAGGGTTAAAATTAAAAGCAAAGATGAAATTGGAGAACTTTCAGAAAGTTTTAATATGATGGCTGAAGAAGTTGAGAGTAAGATTAATGAGCTTAATTTGCAAGTTAAACAAAAAAATGATTTTATAAATGCTTTTACACACGAATTAAAAACGCCAATGACTGCGATGGTTGGATATAGTGATTTATTAAGACTTAAAAAGGTAGATGAAGAGGTTTCAAAAACAGCTTTAAATTATATTTATCAAGAAACTAAAAGGCTAGAAGGCTTGGCTCAAAAGCTTATGAAATTAATGTCGTTAACAGATGAAAATATAGAATTTGCAAATATTAATATTAGTGAATTTTTAGAAAAGGTTGTAAAGGCAGAAAGAAATTTATTTTCTAATATAAATTTTGAATTGGAAGCTGAAAATTATATTGTAAAGGGAGATAGAGAACTATTAGAATCTGTTTTGAGAAATCTTATTGAAAACTCTAAAAATTCTAAACCTAAAGATAATAAAGTTTTAATAAAAGGAAAGATTTTAGAAAGTGGAAAATATAGAATTTCTGTAATTGATAAAGGTAGAGGAATTCCGAAAGAACATATTGATAGAGTTACAGAAGATTTTTATATGGTAGACAAATCAAGAAGTAGAGAAAATAATGGTAGTGGAATAGGACTTTCACTTGTTAAGAAAATTTTGAATTTGCATAACTCTAACATTTTTATTGAAAGCATTGAAAATATTGGAACAACTGTGTATTTTGAATTAGAAGAGGGGAAAAATAGTGAGAATTAAAAATATAATAATTTTCTTTTTTGTTATTTTAATTATATATATTTCTTTATTGTTGCCAAATGTATTAGTAAAAGCATTGTCAAATGAAATTGAGACAAGAGTTTTTTCAAGACCTGAAAATAATTCTAATGTTGACGTTGAAGCTGAAAAAATATATTTAGTAAAAGCTATTCATAGTATTAGAAGTGATAATTCAAAGGTGACTATAAGCCCTATAGATGGTGAAAATATTATTTTTGAGAGTCAAAATCCATGTCCAGATGTTTTTAAAGAACTTAACACTTTAAAAGAATATAATATTCTTAATAATTTTGATATTGAAAACGTAAATAATTTTGGTGTTGGATTAACAAATAATACTTATTTTAATAAAGATAGGTATGTAGTTCACATTGTTCTTGCTAATTTAGATGAAATAGAGTTTCATTTAGAAATAGAGAACAAGACAGGAAAAATTATATATGCTTATTTTAGTAAAAATAATTTTTATGATGGAGATAATGAGGAAGTTCTTAGAAATTTTGTAAGATATTTGGATTTATATATTATAAATGATTGGAAATATAGTGAAAATTTAATAAATCAAAAATATTATTTAAAGTCTGAAAAAGCTAAGCTTGCAATAGTTTTAGATAAAAGTTATGAAAAATACGAGATATCTGTAAAATTAAACAATTTTTGATACAAAAACGATACGATTTTTATGCAATGTTGATACAACTTACATACAAGCCATATACAAGTAGTTGTTATTATATTAAAAAACGACTGGAGGCAAGTATGAAATTTATTTCAAATAAAGATAAGAAGGTAGAGATTGAAGTAGAAGGAAAAATTTATATGAGACATGCTATTCAAACTCACTTTATAACTACGAAAGATAATTATATAGATGTTTTGAAAGAATATGTTTTAGGAATTTATCAAGTTGGAGATATTTTATCAATTAGCGAAAAAATTATTTCTCTTTGTCAAAATAGAATTGTAAGACGTGAAGATATAAAAATTCGGATTGCTAGCAAAAGTTTTATCACAGTTTGCTTGCCAGAAAAATCGTGGAGGATATGGTGTTGGAATGGCGATAAATATGCAATATGCAATAAATAAAGTGGGAAAATTTAGAGTTATTTTTGCAAGTATTTTAAGTGGAATTACAAAGATTTTTGGAATTAGAGGAGTTTTTTATAGAATTGTTGGAAGAGAAGTAAGTGGACTAGACGGATTTTATGATGGGGCTTGGAATGAATATAAAGATATAGGAATTGAGCTTCCGTTAGACTCTAACTTAATTTGTAATGAAATAAAAAATAAGCTTGGAATAAGTTGTATGATAGTTGATTCAAATGATTTTGGACAAGTTATTTTAGGTAAATCAAAAGACATAAAGTTTGATGACAAAATTTTAGTTCAAATGATAAGAGATAATCCAGCAGGACAAGGACAGCAAAAAACACCATTAATTTTAATAAGAGAAAGGATTTAATAAAATAATGAATGATAATGAAAACTAATTTTTATAGTTGATAAAATTTTTAACTATTATTAAATAAATACTGTGATATTGACAAAAACTAAAATATGTTATATATAAAAAATGACAAATGGTATAAGAAAGGAAGATATGTTATATGAAATATACTTATGAAACTCAAAATACATGTGCACAAGTTATAGAATTTGAACTAGAAGGAAATGTAGTTAAAAATGTTAAATTTTTATATGGTGGATGTCCTGGAAATTTACAAGCCCTTCCAAGATTAGTAGAGCGGAATGACAGTTGAAGAAATTGAGGAAAAAATAGGTGGAATTCAATGTGGAATAAAAGGAACTTCTTGTGCAGACCAATTAGCAAAGGCAGTTAGAAAAGCATATAATGAATCTAAAAAAATAGCATAAATTTAATAATTTATAATTTATAAAAGTAAGTGGAAAATTTCAAAATTTCCACTTTTTTTTTATAAAAATTGTAACCTTTTTTATGAAAATGGTATTATATAAATGAAAGTACTTTTAAGGAGTTTAGATCTAAATTGAATGATAATAAAACAATAGGGGATTTTGAAGATGGTGAGAATAATCTAGAAATAGAAGAAATAATTAAGACTTATAATAATTATATTTATACAATTATAAGGAATTTAATATCAAATGAGGAAGATATAGAAGAGATTTTATCAGATGTATTTATTGTATTATGGAAAAATTATACCTCAAGCACATTAAATAAAGATATAAGAATTAGACCATATCTTATTGGAATAACCAAGAATTTAATTAAGAAAAAATATAGAGATGAAAATACATT
Source organism: uncultured Clostridia bacterium (assembly GCA_947625415.1). Classification (GTDB taxonomy): domain Bacteria; phylum Bacillota; class Clostridia; order TANB77; family CAG-508; genus Scatovivens. Next base: position 2,250 of record CANQOG010000045.1, on the reverse strand, counting down.
AGAAAGTCTTGATTCTATAGATATAGAAATACCAGATATTACAGATGTTTCTAAGTTAGCTGAAAATAATGAGAAAAGTAAAATCATTTTAGAAATCCAAGAAAATATGAGAGAAGATGAAAAAGAAATTTTCACAATGTTTTATTATCAAAATAAAAAAGTAAAAGAGATTGCTAAAATTCTTGGAATATCAAATTCAAAGGTAAAAGTGAAATTGCATAGAATGAGAAATTTAGTAAAGAAGAAATTTAAAGAAAGGGGATATAGCTATGGAAAATAATGAATTAAATGAAAAGGTAATTAAAAATGTAAGAAATAGAATAGCTGTATCTAATCTAGAAAGCGAGGAAAAAATGAAAATTAGTAAAAGAAAACAAATTCTTTCAATAGCTGCAATTTGTATGATTTTATTAACAGGAAGCTTTGTAACTGTAAACGCTGCAACAGATGGAAAGCTTGTAGAAAATGTTAAAGATACTATAAAAACTGTTAAAGTTAGAATAGTTAAAAATGGTGATATAACTGAAGTTAAAGCTATGCCGGTTGATTATGATGTTGATTATAATGAAAATGGAAATGCAATGATATCATATCATTTAGTTGATAGTGACGTAGATGTTGAACTTGAAGGAAAAGATGTGGTTTTACAAAAAGAAAATATAGAACTTGAAGAAAACATGGATGATGCAGAAACTGAAGTGTATATGACATATGATTATGATTATGAAGAATAGTAAAATTTTTGAAAAGAGCTTTAAAACAAGCTCTTTTTTTATAATTTATTTAAATAACTAACAAATAATTCTAGATATTTAAATATCTAGAATTTATAAACTGTTTATCTATTTTAAAATATTTTATAATAAATAATTTTGATACTAAATATTTTTAATGACTATATAATGTTCCTTTAGTATCAATATAAAATATGTAGAAAACTTTGTTTATTAGTTTTCCTATTATTCTTCCGTGGTGTTGGATTATTATTTTTATATAAACGCATTATTGTATATTTTCCATCAAAAGATGCAATGTCTCTAATAAATTCTGTTGGAATTTCTTTTTTCATTTTTAATTTTTCTTCTTCTAGACCTTTATATTTATCCCATCTCATTAATTCTAAATATGTAACACTTGAAACTTCAAATATTCTGTCAATTAAAGTGCTTTTTTCTTCTTTTTCAAAATGGTCATAATAAGTTATATAAGCAAAATTAAAAACAATATGGTTACTATTAAAACAATTAGTACATAAATTATTTTTTAGTTTATTATTATTTTTCTTTATGTTAGGCATTATTGTTCTACAACCTCTTTTTGAAAATATTCTTTTATTAATGTAGGATTTATTACATGATTTTTCGGTGTACTTTCCCATGGACTTCCCTTTTTGTGTGACATTTCTCTTAATTCCCATGCTGTATATATTGAAAAATTATCATATACCATATCTAGAATTTCTTTAACTTCTTTATCTTCTTCTATTTTTTTTACAATCTCATTATTTTCATGAGTAGATGGTATTATTATTGGATTTCGTCCGAATACGCAATAGGTATCATAAACATCTCTAACTACAGGTCCATGATCCCATGCTTCTAAGTCATCTTCAAAAAGTTTTTTATTTTTAATAGCTAAATATACACCTTGTGCATTATATAATAATTTTTGTAATTTTAAATGTGTAATTCCATCATAAACTTCATAATTATCGTTATCAGCAACTTTTGATTTTTGTTCAGCATAGTTTTTATATAAAAACCATTTTGCAATCTCTTGTGCTGTATATTTTGCTTTTTCAATTTCCATAAAATCACACTCCTTTATATATTAGTATAATATTATAAGTATGCGAAAAAAGTCAATAATTTATTAATTTGTTACAAAAATAATTTGTTTTTGTAATGTTACTATGATATTTTTTTAACATATAAAACAAATATATAATATATTAACATAAAAAGTTGATATTTTCAAGTAAATTATAAATATTTATAAGATTTTCCATGTAATGGAGCTAAAACATATTGATAATATATTAAAAACAATATATAATATAGATAGAAATAATAAGACATAGCATACTTACTATTCTTATATCTATTGAAAATAGTATATAATATTTAAAACAAAAAGTCAAGTAATTACATAATTAATAATCATATATTTTTAATCGGCAAGTGAAAAAGTAAATGCAATTATAAATAAGTTCCATTGCAATAAGACTTACATTTTGCTATGCTGTACAAC
>CANQOG010000044.1 GCA_947625415.1 uncultured Clostridia bacterium | reverse complement strand
TAAAAAAATATTAAAGAATTATTTTGAAATATTTTAATATGGTAAAAGTAATTTGTCAATAGAAAAGCAAAAAAATATTCGTAAAATAAGAAAATAACGGTCATTGTCCTACTAATTTTAGCTGGAGTCTCACTAAATGCAATAATTGGGGAGAATGGGATAATAAGTAAAGCATTAGAGTCAAAAAGATTAAGTGTTGAAGCAAGTGAAAAAGAACTATTGCAAATTGAAATAGTTTCAAATCAAGAAAGAAATGAAGATGGAGAAATAGAGAATAAAATAGGTGAGGAGTTGATTGATAGAAATATAGATTCTTTTTGGAAAGTATTAATAACTAAAGATAGTGAATATGGAACAAACTGGTATTATGTTTCAAAGGGAACTATTCTAAAAAATAATCAAAAACTGGAAAATGATTATGTAATTAATTATGAAACAGGAGAGGTGATTTTGGTTAATGATGTTGTTAAGTTTAGAGATATATTAGGGTCAGAACAAGATTTACATTCTGTTGATAATTTGATTCTTTCTTCTGACGATTGTTTGGCAGTAAAGGGTGGTCTTGTGATTAATATTAACAGTTTAGGTATAAATTCTAATGATACGTTAAAGCAAGATGATGTAGAGTCTTTGTTTGCGGATAACGTGACTCTAAAAAATTTTGATTATAATGAGGAAAGTGGAGTTTCAGAGCAAAAATTATGTTTTGATGGGTTTGATGATTATATTGAGATAGATTTGTCGAATAGTGAGATTAATGGGAAAAATCTCCTTCAAAATTTGGAAGAAGATGGGTTTACAATAGAATTGTACGGAGAGGTTATAAAGCGGAAGAAGTATTAATTTTAGTACAAATAGTGAGTATGCCCAAGTTTATACTGGAATTTTTCAGATTGGTAATTCAGACATGCTTAAGGGGGCATCATTAAGATTTGGGATAGCTTATCGAAATGTTATAGAGTGGAATGCTTTAGGTGGAGCTCTTAAGTGTAATCCAGAAGACATAGGAAAAAATGACCCATGGAATGTGCATCATAGTATGAGTTCCAATATCGTGTCTACTAAGGAAGAAACTATCAACGCATACTTCGGTTTTAGTATTATTACAGATGAATCTGGATTTTATGAACGGGGTGCCTTGTTATAACGTATATTATGTAGGAAATGATGGAGTTTCTGGACCTTTTGCTTACGATCAGGATGCTTGGGTGCTTTCTACAAGTGGTATGGAAAAGAATATGATAGCGAGAATAGGAACGTGTAATATGGATGGGGCGGTTTGCTATCATTTTACAAAAATGAAATTATCATCTTTACGATTCTATTGTAGAGGACTTACGAAAGATGAGCTATATGAGAATTTTTTGAAGTCTGAAGCAATTGGTAGATTAGTCAAGTAAATTTAAATGAAATTTATATTAATTTAAGGGCTTGTTGATAGTCCTTTTTTTTGTTCTTTTTCTAAAAATATTGAATATAATTTTAAAAACGAAATTTAGGAGGATATATGGAAGAGAAAAGTTTTGATAGAATAGGAGTTTTAAAAACTTTTGTAAAATGCCTCATAATAGAGATGATTATTTCTATTTTAGGAATGTTAATTTTAGCTTTAGTTTTAAGTAAAACAAGTGTTAGTGATAATATTATGGGAAATGTGATTATTGGAATATCTGCGTTTGCAATAAGTATAGGAGGTTTTATTGGTAGTAGAAATTTAAAAATAAAAGGAATTTTTTCAGGAGCTTTACAAGGAATATTTTATATGTTAGCTTTATATTTAATTTCTAGTATTGCAAGTCAAAATTTTTCTGTTGGTATTCAAGGTTTAGTAATGATAATAGTTGGAATTGTGGCAGGTTCGGTAGGTGGAATTATCGGAGCTAATTTAAAATAGAAATTGAATAAAAACACTTGTAAAATTCTTTAAAAAATGATAATATCATATAGAAATTATCTTAAGGAGAATTTTAAAAATATGCAAAAGATGATAAGAAATAATAAAGGTGTAACTTTAACTATATTAGTAATAACAATAATAACGCTTATAATAATACTTAGTATTACAGTAAATTACGGTGTAGGAGAGTTACGTGAGATTACAAACAGAAGACTTGAAGCTCAATTAGGAATTGTTCAAGAGGCTGTTATACAAAGATATGCTTTAGTTAAAGCTTCAAATCAATTAGGAATAAAGGCTAAAGCAATAGCTACAGATGCTAAACTTGCAACAGATACAGGGCGTCCATCTAGATTAGTTGGAACTAGACTTGCGACAAGTTCTGCAATTTTAAACTATGGATTTACAGACGTAAAGTTAAAAGAAAATTATTCAGCTAATGAAGCAAATAAAACTTATGAAGAATTTTATTATTTATTAGATGAATCAGATATGAAAGATTTAGGAGTAGAAAAAGGAATTAGTTCAACAACTGATTCAAATACTTCTGAAAAAGCTATTAGTTACATAGTTAATTATTCAACTGGCGAAATTTTTGATATTATTAATAAGAAATATTATAATAATGAAGATTATATTTATATACAGCCAACAGATGTAACTATGGAAAGTGAAAACTATAATTATAATGATGACTAGAGGAGATTTATGGTTAATCTAAAAGAAAAGCTTCGGTGAAATTTTAAGCGAAAATCAGATTTTATGCAATGAGCTTATGAAAAAACATACTTCTTTTAAAATCGGTGGACCAGCTGATTTTTTTGTGATGCTTAAAAATATAGAACAATTAAAAAAAGTTAAAAAATTGGCTTTAGAAAATAATATTCCTTTTTATATTATTGGAAATGGAAGTAATTTGCTAGTTAGAGATGGCGGAGTTAAAGGAATTGTTGCTAAACTTGACTTTGAAAAATTAGAAATTAATGAAGATAATGGGAAAGTAATAGTAAGTAGTGATTATCCTGTAAGTAAACTTGCTAGAAAATGCGCAAAATTTGGCTTATCTAAAATGGAGTTTTTGGCTGGAATTCCTGGAACTATGGGTGGAGCAAATAGAATGAATGCAGGAGCATTTGGTGGAGAAACTAAAGACATTTTAGTTAAAACTATTTATTTAGACGAAAATCTTGAGATAAAAGAAATGACAAATGAAGAACAAGATTTAAGTTATAGACATAGTATTTTTTGTGAAAAGCCAGAATATATAATTTTAGAATGTGAGTTGAAATTAGAAAAAGATTTAGAAGAAAATATAAATTCAAGAATAGATGAAATGGTAAAAACGAGAATTGAGAAACAACCTATAGATTTTCCTTCAGCAGGAAGTACATTTAAAAGACTTCCAAATAAGGCAACAGCAATGTTAATTGATGAATGTGGCTTAAAGGGCTATAGAGTAGGAGGAGCAGAGGTTTCTAAAAAACATGCAGGCTTTATTATAAATATAGGAAATGCCACAGCAAAAGATGTTTTAACTATAGTTGAAACAGTTAAAGCAAAAGTATACGAAAGATTTAATGAAAAAATAAATCTTGAAGTAGTAATAATAGGAGAAGAATAATGAAATCTTTTTTTGAATGGTTTAAAGCTGGTACAAAAGTTAAAAGATGGATATTTTTAATTGTAGTAGGAATTACTTTGGTGTGTTTTGCTTTTGAGCAAGTATTAACTAGCGAAACTATTAATATAAAAGATGTTATATTAAAAATAGTTTTAACATTTGTAGTTCGGATTTGTATGTATAATTTTAGGAATAGTTTTTATTCAAAAAAGAAATTTGGAAATATTAATTGAAGCAAATGATGTAAATTCTGAAAAAAGAAAAAATGCAAAAGTTAATATAAAGTCATTGATTTTTAATAGAAAAGTTTATGATGAAGGGCCAAAAGTCGTTGTAATTGGCGGAGGTGAAGGATTAGATACAGTAATTAGAGGGCTAAAAAAATATACAAATAATATAACAGCTATTGTTACTATGTCTGACTATGGTGAAGACCCAAGTCGTTCCAGAGAAATTTTAGAAACATTACCAATGGAAGACATTAAAGGAAGTATTTCTGCTTTATCTGAAAAAGAAAAATTGATGTCAAGGCTTATGAATTTTAATTTTAAAGATGATAGATTAAAAGACTTAAATTTTGGCGATATTTATATGCTTGCTATGAGTGAAATTTATGATAATGTTTCAGAAGCAATTAGAAAAAGCACAGAGGTTTTGAATATTACTGGACAAGTTCTTCCAGTAACACTAGATGAGATAAAGATTTGTGCTGAGCTTACAGATGGAACAACTATTGAAAGAAAAAGTAATATTTTAAAGGTAGTTTCTGAAAAAATAGAAAGTATAAGTAGAGTTTATATAAGTCCTTCAAATTGTAAGCCAGCTCCTGGAGTTTTAGAAGCAATTAGTGAAGCAGAGGCAATTGTTATTGGACCTCGGAAGCTTATATACAAATGTTTTACCAAACTTACTTGTAAAAAATGTTGCTAAAACAATTAAAGAATCTAAAGCAATTAAATTATATATTTCAAATATTATGACAGAGCCTGGACAAACTGATAATTATACTATTTCAGACCATATTAAAGTTATTCATTCACATGTTGGGAGAGGAATTATTGATTATTGTTTAGCAGATACTGCAGATTTAATTCCAGAATATGTTAGAAAATATAATATGGAAGGTTCTGATGTTGTTGAGTTAGATTCTTCAAAAGTTACATCTCAAGGAATTAAAGTTATTAAGAGAGATTTAGCTTGTATTGAGTCTGGAGCTATTAGACATAATTCAGATAAAGTTGCTAAAGTTATTATGGAGCTTATTGGAAACGAGCTTAAATTTAAAGATTTACAAAATGATACAGAATATTTACTTATAGAATCTGTTTTAAAAAGTCAAAATAAATATATTGCAAAACTTGAAAAACAGAGCAAAAAGCAAAAAGAGGTAGCTAAGAGAGCCACAGATAAAGTAAAGCATGATAAAAAAAGGGCAAAGAGTAAGTTTGCTACAAAGTATCAGGAAAGAGTAAAATCAATTCAAAATGCTGATACACAAACACTTGAAAATAGAAAAAGGGCTGAAGAAATAGCCAAAATGGAAGCTAAATTAAAAAAGAAAAATTAAAAAAGTAAATCTAAAGAAAAGTAAGAAATTGGAGTTATACACAAATGAAAGTTGAAAAAGATGATTTGAATTTAAAATCTGGGGTTAAAAGAGAATGGATTATAGCAAATGGATTAGGTGGTTTTGCTAGTAGTTCAATAATTGGAGTAAACACTAGAAGATATCACGGTTTGCTAGTTGCTCCACTTTTGCCACCAGCTCAAAGACATTTGCTAATTTCAAAATTAGATGAAACATTAAAAATAGGAGATAGAAAATATGACTTATTTACTAATATTTGTGAAAATTATGTTTCAGATGGTTTTAAATATTTGCAAAGTTTTGAAATGAAATATATTCCAGAATTTGTTTATGATGTTGAAAATGTGAAAATTACGAAAAATGTTGTAATGATTTATGGAAGAAATATAGTTTGTGTAACTTATAAAATAGAAAACTTAAAAGAAGATGGAACAATTATTTTAAGTCCTGTTTTAAATTTTAGAGATTTTCATGGTTTAAATACAAATCATAATTATTCTTTAAAACAAAAAATTGATAAAAGCAAAGTTCGTGTTGAAATTGATGGTAACGCTGTAACACCAATTTATATGCATGTTTCTAATTCAAATTATATTGAACATTTTGATGATACATTTTCAAATATGTATTATTTAAAAGAAGATGAAAGAGGATTTTATCCTGAAGAAAATTTAGTTGTTTCAGGAAGATTTGAAGTTCTCTTAAAAGCAAATGAAGTAAATTATATTACTTTTGTAGGCTCATTAGAAGATAACATTGAAGAAATTGATGGATTTAAAGTAATAGATGATGAAATAAAAAGATTAAAACAAATTGAAGAAATTGCTAATCTTGAACTAAAAGCTACTAAACTTACTAAAAAGCAAAAAGAATATAATGAATTTATGGAAAAATTAGTTTTAGCAAGTGAGTCTTTTGTTATATATAGACCATCATTTAGATTACACTCTATTATTGCTGGATATCCGTGGTTTTTGGACTGGGGAAGAGATGCGATGATAGCTTATGAAGGAATATTTTTAATTACAAAAAGATTTGATTTGGCTAGAGAAATTTTACTTACATTTACTCGTGATATTAAATTTGGTTTAGTTCCAAATGGTTATTCAGGATTTGATGATAGACCTTTATATAATAGTGTAGATAGTTCACTTTTGTTATTTGAGCAAGTAAATAAGTTTTTAAGATATACAAATGATTATAATTTTATAAAAGAAAATATTTATGAAAAGCTTAAGACTGTAATTATCAATTATGATAAAGGAATAGATTTAGATAACAATAATATTTATATAGATAATGATGGTTTAGTAGTTTCAGGAACTCCAAATACTCAAAATACTTGGATGGATGTTAAAATTGGAGATTTTGTTGTTACTCCTAGAAATGGTAAAGTTGTTGAAATAAATGCTCTTTGGTATAATGCTTTAAAAACTTTAGAAAATTTAGCATATAGGTTTGAAGACGAAGAAACAGCTAAAATGTGTGAAGCAAAGGCTTCAGCTCATAAAAAGATATTTAATAAAAAATTTTATAATGATAAGAAAAAATCTTTATATGATGTTTTAGAAGATGATAAAGTTAGACCAAATCAACTATTTGCTTTTTCTACAACATATCCAGTTTGGGATTTTAAAAATACAAATACAAGTCAAATTATAGAAACAATAGAAAATAAACTTTTGTTAAAACATGGATTGAGAACATTATCAAAAACAGAAAAAGAATATATCCCAATTTATGAAGGTGATAGCTATAAAAGAGATATGAGTTATCATCAAGGAGTTCCATGGCCATGGTTGTTAGGTTTGTATTTTGATACTCTAAAAAATTTAATTACAAGTGAAAAAGATAAGAAGAAAAAAGAGGAGTTAAAAGAAAAGTTAAATAGTTTTATAACGACTACTTACAATACTTTTAGAAAAGAAATTGATTTACCAGATGCTATAGGAAATATTTCAGAATTATATGATGCCAAACTACCATATAAACCAGGCGGAACGCCAGCTCAAGCTTGGAGCGTTGCAGAAGTTCTTCGCATTTCTTATGAATATAGAGATTTATTATAAGGACAAAAATTTTTATGAGAAAAGACACACAATTTTATAAACTAATTGAAAAAATATGTAAAGAAAAAGGCATCCAAATGCGAGATGCCTCTTTTGGTTATATTACGGAATTAAAAAAGGGTAATAAAATCCACCACATGGTTGGAGAAAGTTTAGAGTTAAATTCTGCTTGTTCATATAAAATCGCAAGCGATAAATTTGCTTGTTATAGTGTTTTAGTTCAAAATGAAATTCCTAGTATAAAATATAATATGATTTTTAACCCAGAAACTAGAAGCAATTATGAGAATAATGATATGAAAAAAGCTATGATTTTATTTGAGCAATATGGAAGAAAAGTTATTTTAAAAGCAAATAGTTCTTCTGAAGGTAAAGATGTTTTTTATATAACAAATAAAGAATTACTAAAAACAAAGATAATAGAAGAGTTTGCTAATAATAAAGATAGTGTTAGTATTTGTCCATTTTATAATATTGGGTATGAATATAGAGCAATTTTTTTAGATGGAGAAATAATATTTTGCTTTAAAAAAGAGAAACCTTATGTTTTAGGAAATGGTAAAAAAACGATTAGAGAGCTTACTGAAAGCTTAAATATAATAGACTTTTATGATGATTTAGATTTTGGCTATATTCCAAAAGAAAATGAAAAAGTATATGTTTCTTGGAAGCATAATTTAGTTTCAGGTGGAGTTCCAGAACTAGAAATAGACAATAATACACGTATTAAAGTTTGCGATTTAGCCAAAAAAGCAGGACAAGCTATTGGAATAAAATTTGCAAGTATTGATATTGCTGAAACAGATAAAAATGAATTGTTAGTTATGGAAATTAATTCAAATGTTTGTATGAATAAATTTGCAGAAAGCATTTCAAATGGTTTACAAATTGAATACGAAATTTTTTCAAATGCAATAGATAAAATGTTTGAGGCTTAAAAGCCTTGACATTTTTTTTTATTATAGATATACTTATTCTGTATAAAAGGAGATGTGTAGGAGGTTTAAAATGAATAAAAAAATAAAGAAAATGTTTCTTTTATGTTTAATTTTAACTATAATCTTTATTTTGTGTCCTTCAAAAATTTTTGCAAGAACTATTGATAATAATATTGAAGCAATAGATGATAATTTGTATCCAGGATTTAAGACTTTAATTCAAGCGCTTCAAGCTAATCATCCAAACTGGACATTTAAAGTAGAATATACAGATTTGCTTTGGGAAGAAGTTATAAATGGCGAACATCAAGGGCATAGTGCTTCTACAAGTCCTACAAATCTTTCTCCAGCTGATAATTCTAAATATAGTGGACTTTGGATATGTGAAATTTGTGGAACACAAAGATATGATAGTGGAAATTGGTATTGTGCTTCAAAAGAAGCGTTAGAATATATGATAGATCCTAGAAATTCATTAAATGAAACAGATTTATTTCAGTTTATGCAATTATCAGGATTTGAAGATTTTAATACTGAAACTGTTAAAAATACTTTAAATACTATAAAACCAAGTTGGATAGATGATGAATGTGTTGATGCTATAATTGAAGCTGCAAATACATATCATGTTGATCCATATTACATATTAGCAAAATTGTTAGAAGAGCAATCAGCTACATCACCATTATTTACTGGTAGTGGATATGATGGAAATTATCAAGGATATTATAATCTATTTAATGTTGGAGCAACAGCTAATACTAAAGAAGGAGTAATACTAAACGGTTTAGCTTATGCTGCATCACAAGGCTGGACAACTAAAAGATTATCAATTTTAGGTGGAGTTAGTGTTTTAGCGAATGGATATATTACTGAGGAACAAGATACTTTATATTATCAAAAATATGATGTAATTGGTGATTCTAAATATCAACATCAATATCAACAGAATATTTTAGGAGCTCAAAATGCTGGAACATATTTGAAAAAATCTTGCTCAAATGATGGAAATTATAGTTTTATAATTCCTTTATACAAAAATATGCCAGAGTCTGCCTGTCCTAGACCTAATGTAAGTCAAAGCCATTCTCAAAACACAGCTTCAGGTTTGATGGGAGATATAAATGGTGATAATGATGTAAATGTTTTAGATGTTGTAATGTTAATAAATTATTTAAATGGTGAGAATGGAGTTGATTTGGATAGTTCAAGATTAGAACTTGCTAAGGTTTCTGGAAATTCAGATGTAACAGTTTTAGATGTTGTAATGTTAATAAACTACTTAAATGGTGAAGCTGTTTTACCACAAGCTCAAATTTTAACAGGAACAGTAAATAATTCTACAAAATTAAGATTATCACCAGATGGAACAGAATTTAAAAGCGTTTCAAGTGGTACTTCAATAGAAATTTTGAAAAGGGCGGTAGAAGCTATAAACGGTGTTTATTGGGATTTAGTTGTTGCTTCAAATGGAAGTTATGGCTATATTTCTAGAAATTATTATCAATAATTAGGAGATTTAACAATGAAAGAAGATAAGACTAAAACTAAAACAAAAGCTAAATCAAATAAGTGGAATATTGCTTTGACTATTTTAATTATACTTGTTGTTGTTTTAATTGTTTTAGAATTAACAACAAATTTAGTTTCAAATGGATTTGCTAATTTAAAATATTTTATTTTTAGAGCAACTGGAATTGAGGCTAAAGAGGGAAATACGATTGGAAATATAGAAAATTATGGATATTTTGCTGAAGACAATGATTATTTATATTTTATGTGTCCAAATGAAGATGCTCAATATGTTGGAATTTCAAAGGTTAGTAAGAAGAATGTAACAGGACCTCAAACAAGATTAATTGAGGGAACATGGGAGATTACAGGTATAAATTCTTATGGAGATTATATTTATTTTGTGACTTTAAGTGAAAATGAAGTTGACGAAAATGATAAAAATGCAGATGAAGTTGATAATAAAATTCATAGAGTTAGAAAAAATGGTGACCAAGTAGATGAAGTTATAAATGATAATGAATTTCATAATTATTCATATAAAATATTTGTTGTTGATGGAAAAGTTTATTATATAGGTGAAGATGAATGTATATGGTATATGGACTTAAATGGAAATAATAAAACAAGGCTTAATGAAAACGCTTCTGGCTTTGAAGCTGTAACTGATAAATATATTTTATATAATATGTCTGAATTTGTAGATGGAGAAGAGACTACAGTTTCTTATATAATGGATAGAGATGGCAAAAATGCAAGACAAATAAATGGAAGTAGAATTTATACGCCTATAATTTATGATAATTCTATTTATTATTTAACACAAGATAGATATCTTCATAAAATGGATTTAGATGGCAAAAATGATGTGATGCTATCAGATATAAAGATTTATAATTTAAATATTTCTAAAAATGGAATTTATTACTTAAACGAGGTTTATTCTATGGGAGGCGATTCTCAAGGAATATCAATATTTAGAATGGATTTAGATGGAAAAAATAATGAACAAATATTTAATCTTCAGGAAGACTCAAATGCTCTTTGTCTTAGCAAAGATTGGGTATTTTTCCTAGATAGTAATGAAAATTCTGGGTATATGGAACTTATTTCTCCTGATGGAAAACAAAAAATAGATTTATTTAAACTAAATTATTCTGATTACTATTATTTAGATGATTTAGTAAAAGAACAAGAAGGACAAGAAAATACTGAAACTACTCCTGAACAAACTGAATAAAAGTATTAAAATATGGTGAAAATTGCTTGATTTTTGCCATATTTTTTAGTATAATTATTAAATAGTGTAAATTAAAATTAAGTAAGAAAGAGAGGGTCTAAAATAATGGCAAAAATTCTAGAAGATATTTCAAGAACATTTAATGAATTTTTACTTTTACCCAATTTAACAGATGAAAGATGTATACCAAGTAATGTTAATTTAAAAACTCCACTTGTAAAATTTAAGAAAGGTGAAGAACCAAAGATATCTTTGAACATCCCAATGGTGTCAGCTATTATGCAGTCTGTTTCAGGAGAAAAGATGGCCATTAGTTTGGCGCGTGAAGGAGGATGTTCTTTTATTTATGGAGCTCAAAGTATAGAGTCACAAGCTGAAATGGTTAGAAATGTAAAAAAATATAAAGCAGGTTTTATTACAAGTGATTCAAATGTAAAAAGTGATGCTACTCTTCGAGAAGTTTTGGCTTTAATTGATAAAACTGGACATTCAACAGTTATGATAACTGAAAATGGTGAACCAAATGGAAAATTTTTAGGTTTAGTTACTGATAAAGATTATAGAGTTTCTAGAGCAAATTTAGAAGATAGAATAGATATGTATATGGTTCCAAAAGAAAAAATTGTTTATGCTAATAAAGGAATTACTCTTCATGAAGCAAATGATATTATTTGGGAAAATAAAATAAGTTGTTTACCAGTTTTAGATACTCATGGAAATTTAGATAGTTTAGTATTTAGAAAAGATTACGAGTCAGATAAAGAAAATCCATATTCTTTACTAGATGATAATAAAAGATTTATAGTAGGAGCAGGAATTAATACAAGAGATTATGCTCGGAAGAGTTCCAGCTTTAGTAGATAGCGGTGTTGATATAATTTGTATAGATTCATCAGATGGATATTCAGTATGGCAAAAAAACACTATCGATTGGGTTAGAGAGCATTATGGAGATAGTGTTAAAATAGGAGCTGGAAATGTTGTTGATAAAGAAGGATTTTATTATTTAGCAGAAGCTGGCGCTGATTTCATAAAAGTTGGTGTAGGTGGTGGTTCAATTTGTATTACCCGTGAAACAAAGGGAATTGGACGTGGACAAGCAAGCGCTTTAATAGATGTTGTTGAAGCAAGAGATGAATATTTTGAAAGAACTGGAGTTTATATTCCGATTTGTTCTGATGGTGGAATTGTTCATGACCATCATATTACATTTGCTTTAGCTATGGGAGCTGACTTCGTTATGATGGGAAGATATTTTGCTCGTTTTGATGAAAGTCCAACTAGAAAAGTTAAAATCAATGGAAATTTTGTTAAAGAATATTGGGGTGAAGGCTCTAATAGAGCTAGAAATTGGCAAAGATATGATATGGGTGGAGAAGCTAAAAATAAATTAAGTTTTGAAGAAGGTGTTGATTCTTATATTCCTTATGCTGGTCCATTAAAAGATAATGTTGAATTAACTATTAGTAAAATTAAATCAACAATGTGTAACTGTGGAAGTATTACAATTAAAGAGCTACATGAAAAAGCTAGATTTACTCTTGTATCAAATGTAAGTATCAAAGAAGGAAAAGCTCATGATGTTATTCTAAAAGATATTCAAACAGAACAATAAATTTGGAGGTTTTTATGGAAGAAGAAAAGATTTTAATAATTGATTTCTATGGTCAATATAATCAATTAATTGCAAGAAGAGTGAGAGAATGTAATGTTTATTCTGAGATAGTTCCATATACAACTTCAATAGAAAAAATTAAAGATATAAATCCAAAAGGAATAATTTTTACAGGTGGACCTGCTAGTGTTTATTCGCCTGATAGTCCAACTGTTGATAAAAAGATTTTTGAACTTGGAATTCCAGTTTTACGGAATTTGCTATGGAATGCAACTTATGACAAATCTTTTAGGTGGTGTTGTTGAAAGAGCTAATAAAAGAGAATATGGAACAACCAAAGTATATATTGACAATAAGTCAAAATTATTTAAGGGCTTGCTTGATGAAAATGATTGTTTAATGAGTCATACTGACAAAGTTACGATTTTACCAACAGGTTTTAGAAATATTGGGTATACTGATAATTGTCAAAATGCTGGAATGGAAAACGAAGAGAAGAGGCTTTATGGAATTCAATTTCATCCTGAAGTTAATCATACAAATCGTGGAACAGAGATTATTAGAAACTTTGTTTATAATGTTTGTAATTGTCATGGAAATTGGAAAATGAGTTCATTTGTTGAAAATACAATAGAAAAATTAAGAGAAAAAATAGGAAGTGGAAAAGCTTTATGTGCGCTTTCTGGAGGAGTTGATTCTTCAGTAGCAAGTTGCTTATTAAGTAAAGCTATTCGGTAAAAATTTAACATGTATTTTTGTTGACCATGGTTTACTTAGAAAGAATGAAGCAGATGAAGTTGAAGCTGTTTTTACAAATACTGATGTAAATTTTATTAGAGTAGATGCTAGAAAACGCTTTTTAGATAAACTTTCTGGTGTTACAGAGCCTGAACAAAAAAGAAGAATTATAGGTGAAGAATTTATAAGAGTTTTTGAAGAAGAAGCTAAAAAAATAGGAACTGTAGATTATTTAGTTCAAGGAACTATTTATCCAGATGTTATTGAAAGTGGAACTGGAATAGGAAATAAAATAAAATCACATCATAATGTTGGAGGACTTCCAGACTATGTAGATTTCAAAGAAATAGTTGAACCATTAAGAGATTTATTTAAAGATGAAGTAAGACAAGTAGGTTTAGAGCTTGGGCTTCCAGAATATTTAGTATATCGTCAACCTTTTCCAGGGCCAGGTCTTGCAATTAGAATTATTGGAGATATTACAGAAGAAAAAATAAAAATTCTACAAGATGCTGATTATATATGGAGAGATGAAATTGCGAAAGCTGGTTTAGATAAAAATATTAATCAATATTTTGCAGTTCTTACAAATATGAGAAGTGTTGGTGTTATGGGTGATGAAAGAACTTATGATTATTGCTTAGCTCTTCGTGCAGTTCAAACTTCAGATTTCATGACAGCTTCTTTTTGTAAAATCCCTTATGATGTTTTGGAAAATGCTTCAAGTAGAATTGTAAATGAAGTTAAACATATTAATAGAGTAGTTTATGATGTAACTTCTAAACCACCAGCTACTATAGAATGGGAGTGATTTTGAAGGAAATTACTGTTGTAAAAAGGAAGGAAGAAAAATGAATATATTAGCGGTAGGAGATATCGTTGGAAAAAATGGTGTTGATAAACTAAAACAGGAATTACCTGTGATAATTAAAGAAAATAATGTTGATTTTGTTATTGTAAATGGAGAAAATGCAGCAGAACGGAATGGGGCTTACAGAGAAATTATATAAAGCAATTCTTGAAGCTGGTGCAAATATAGTTACAATGGGAAATCATACTTGGGCTAAAATGGAAATTTTTGGCTTTATAGATGATGAAAAAATAATAAGACCAGCAAACTATCCTGATAATAATCCAGGTGTTGGATATAGAATTATGGAATGTAAAGATAAAAAAATTGCTGTAATTAATTTAATTCGGAAGAGTTACTATGGGAGTTTTATCTGAAAACCCATTTATAATTGGTAAAAGAATTATAGATGAAATAAAAGAAAAAGTAGATTTGATTTTCGTTGATTTTCATGGAGAAGCAACTGCTGAAAAAATTGCTTTTGCAAATTATGTAGATGGAAAAGCAACAGCAGTTTTTGGAACACATACACATGTTCAAACTGCTGATGAGCAGATCCTTCCAAATGGAACTGGATTTATCTGTGATATTGGAATGACTGGTCCAAAAAATTCTGTAATAGGAATGGAAATTTCTAAATCAATAAAAAGATTTGAAACAGCTCTTCCAGAAAAATATAAAATTGCAGATGGAAAGTGTAAATTAAATTCAGTGTTATTTAATGTAAATGATATAACAAATAAAGTTCAAAAAATAGTTAGAATTAACAAATAAAAAGCGTCCCTGAAGGAATAACTTCAGGGACGTATTTTATTTTCTAGATTCTATAATTAATTTTATACCAGTTCTTTCTTCGCCCTCAACTTGAACTTCTGCAAAAGCTGGTACACATACTAAATCAACACCAGATGGGGCAACAAATCCCCTTGCTATAGCTACAGCTTTTATAGCTTGATTTATTGCGCCTGCTCCTATTGCTTGCATTTCTGCTTTTGTACTTTCCTTTACTAACCCAGCAATTGCTCCTGCAACTGAATTTGGGTTTGATTTTGATGAAATTTTTAAAACTTCCATTTTTTTCCTCCTATTACTTTAAATATTTTGTACTTAATATGCAATTATTTTACA
>CANQOG010000043.1 GCA_947625415.1 uncultured Clostridia bacterium | reverse complement strand
GTCATAAATTCAAATTCATTAACTAAATCTAATATTTCAAAATGAATATCTGAAATATGACCTAAATTGATTTTGTGGATAATCTGGTTTATTGAAACATATCCATCTTTTCCATCAAAAGTTTTTATTTCTCCTTCTCTAATTGCAAAAGGAGAAACGGTAGTTTTAATATTTTCGTCATCTACCATCTCTAAAAATACCTCCCCTTATTCTAATAAGATTAACTTTTTATTTATAATAAATCTAGCAAACTAGACTATTACCAATTTAATTTTCTTTTTATCATTAATTATTCTTTTGACATATACTTTAACAGCTTGTCCATATTCATAACCTTCTTGATATTCAGCCATTCCAACAAGGTTAGGTTTTAGTTCAATAAATAACCCATTTTTATATTTATCAGCTTCTTTAACAATTCCATCTAAAACCATTTTCTCAGAAATACCTTGAACATTTTCCTCCCATGTTCCATAAAGCTCTTTATATGACAAAACAATTTGTTTCTTTTCTTTATTTATCGATTTTATCATAACATTAATTTTTTGTCCACTATAAAATCTTTCTTCTGGAGATTTTATTCTTGAAACTGAAATATCCTCTATATGTAAAAGCCCTGTAACGCCTGCTCCTATTTCTACAAAGACTCCATAATTTCTTATATTTTTTACAATTCCTTTTACAATTTGTCCTGGCTTTAAATTGTCATTCATCCAGTTTAAAGCTTCTTCATTTGCTTTTTTTCTTGAAAGAATTATTTGATTATCAGAATATATCTCTTTAACTTTAAATTGAACATAAGAATTAAGCTTATTTAAACAAATACTAGGCTTAGTAAATCCATATTCATCACAAGTTAAGTAATCTACTTCGTTTCTAGGAATTATTCCAGTTAAATTTTCACCGAAGTTTTATGTGTAAATTAAAATTTGAATCACAACTATATACTTTTCCTTGCATAATTTCGCCAGTATTTAAAGCATTTCTAATATTATCTAAATTAAATTCTTCTTTTGTATCGTTCCAACCCTCTGGAATAAATTTTAAATATTCCATAATTTCTCCTTTGTATTATATAAAATCTATTTTTCTAATAAACTTTCTATTTCACTTGGTTTTAAATAGCGCCATTTTCCAAGTTCTATGTCCTTTACTTCTATATTTCCTATTTTTGACCTATGTAAAGCTATAACTTTTTTTCCAACTGAATTACACATTTTTCTAACTTGTCTATTTTTTCCTTCATGAATTGTTATAGCAATTCTAGATTGATTTCTTTCTTCATCAATTTTTAGAATTTTAACCTTTGCTGGTTTTGTTATATATCCATCATCTATTTCAACTCCATTTTTTAGCTTTTCTACTTCTTCATTTGTTATTTTTCCTATAAGAGTAACTGTGTAAGTTTTATCTATTTCATGTTTAGGATGTGTAACTTTATAAACAAAATCTCCGTCATTAGTCAAAATAATTGCTCCAGAAGTAAACATATCAAGTCTTCCGAACTGGAACTATTCTTTTATTTATTTTTACTAAATCTAAAACTGTAGGTCTATTAAACTGGTCTGTAATTGTTGTTACATAACCAATAGGTTTATTAAGTAAAATATAAATTTTATCTGTATTTTGAGGTCTAACAACCTTTCCTAAAAATTTTACTTTATCTTTTTCACTATCAATTTTAGTTCCAAGTTCTGTTATTATTTTATTATTAACTGTAACTTTTCCCTGTGAAATTAATTCTTCGGATTTTCGTCTAGAAGCAATTCCACAGTCAGCTAAATATTTTTGTAATCTAACTTCCATATAAATTCTTTCTAAACTTTAGAAGCTTCTAAAGTCTTTAATACTTTTTTAAAATAATCTGGAATATCTGACGTTAATTCCATTTTCTTTTTAGTAATTGGATGAGTAAATTCTAATTTATAACTATGCAACATCTGCCCTTCTACTCCAAATGGATTTTTTCCATTTGAGTAAACTAAATCTCCAACAATTGGAAAACCTATTTTTGAAAAATGAACTCTTATTTGATGTGTTCTTCCAGTTTCTATTGTAACTTCAACATAAGTATACTCTTTAAATCTTTCTAAAACTGTAAAATGCGTAACTGCATTTTTTCCATTTTTATCAACTGCCATTTTAACTCTATCATTTTTACTTCTAGCTATTGGCATATCAATAGTTCCTGCATTTTCTTTTATAACACCTCTTACCAAAGCCCTATAAGTTTTTCTAACTTCATGGTTTTTAATTTGTTCACTAACTCCTAAATGAGCTTTATCATTTTTGGCAATAATTAAAAGCCCTGAAGTATCTTTATCTATTCTATGAACAATCCCGTGGTCTTGCTTCCCCACCAATTCCTGAAAGTTCTCCTTTACAATGATTTAAAACAGCGTTAACTAAAGTTCCATTTGGATTTCCATTTCCAGGATGAACAACTAATCCCTTCTGTTTATTTACAACTAAAATATCTTTGTCCTCATAAACAATATCAAGTGGAATATCTTCAGGGGTTAAATGAGTATCTTGAATTTCTTCAGGAGTAATATCAATTACATCTCCAACTTGAACTTTATAAGAAACTTTAATCTCCTTATCATTTACTAAAATTTTTCCATTTTCTATCATTCTTTGAACAGTACTTCTAGTCATTTCAGTAACTTCAGTTACATATTTATCTATTCTATTATTTTCTGAATCTTGGACTGTAAACTTCATTTAAACATCCCATCTTCCTTTTGTCTTATCTTTAACAAATAAAATTTTAACTAAATATTGTGGTAATCTCATCATTCTCTTTATTCTAGTCGGCTCTTGACATAATCTCCAAAGCCATTCTATTCCAAGTTTCTGAAAAAATTTTGGAGCTCTCTTTATTCGACCAGCTTCATAATCAAAAGTTCCTCCGCTGTCCAAAAGCTAAATCAACTTTTAATTCTTTCTGATGATGATAAATCCATTTTTCTTGTTTAGGATGACCTGTTGCAACAAACAAAATATTAGGTTGTAATTTATTTATTTCAGCAATTACATCTTCTTCACTCTTATTTGTAAAAAATCCCTCTTGACATTTTACAACTTTTAAACCTGGAAAATCTTTTAAAACACTATCTCTAGCTTTTTCTGCAATTCCCTCTTTTCCTCCTAAAAAGTAAAATGTCCAACCTTCTTTATATCCAACCTCTATTGCAGTTCTAAAAACCTCTTGTCCGTGGAATTCTCTCTTTAAATGGCCTTTTCTGAAGTTTGCCACCTATTGAAATACCAATACTATCAGGAGTAGATAAATCAGCTTTATTTAAAATTTCATTAAATTCCTTATCTTTCCAAGCTGTCATTATAAACTCTGTATTCGGAGAAACGACCATTTTACAAGTCTTATTACTCTCATTTACAAGTTCTTTAATTCGATTTCCCATTTCCTCTTTGCTAACATTATCAATGTTAACTCCAAGAATTTTTATTAAATCTCTTTTCAATAAAACTTTCCCCTCTATTTTGTTTTTCCTTTTTTAGCCGAAATAGTTTTTATATCAATAGCTGTATCCTTTAAAAAACCTATCAAGAATAATAGCCAACCAACAACAATACAAATATCTGCAAAATTAAAAACTGGAAATGCTCCTATTTTTATAAAATCAAAAACAGCACCTCTAAACATTCTATCAATAACATTTGAAACTCCACCTGAAATAATTAAACTTAAAAATATTACCATAGATTTAGTCATTTTATCTTTTTGGTTAATTATAAAATTAAATATTAAAACTAAAACTATTAAACAAATTCCTATATTGCCTAAATTTTGTTTATTTAATCCAAAGGCAATTCCTTCATTTTCTACTTTTGTAATAGTAAGGATTTCTGGAACAATAGTAATATCTTCACTAATTAAGTTATTAACTAAGATTTTACTAATTTGATCTATTATAACTAATATCAAACATATTAAAATCATAATTTTAAAAATACTTTTTAATTTCATATTAATCCACATTTCTCTTATAAATTATAAATGAATTATCACTATAAATCTCTGTATATCTAATATCTTGATGTAACTTAATATTTACATCATCACCACTATACAACATTACATGTCTTACATCATATTTTTCAAAAATATCATTATAGTTTGAGTTAAGACCAGGTACTTCTAAAGCATCACTAAATATATCTTGACTACCATTAAATTCAGGAGTATATAAATCACATCTAGAATCTATAAATACTGGAATTCCACGTAATAACAAATAACTTCCATAATTATATTCATTATATAAATGTAAATCTTCTAATCTAATATTATTTTCACTCATATATTCATAAAGAAAATCTACAGCCTTTGTAGGATAACTACCTTCTTCTACATAGTTTTCTTCACTTTTATCTCCATATAAATCTTTTCCAATACAAGATATACAAACAACAGTTAAAACTAATCCAACAATTGAAGTTAAAAGTCTTTTTAAATTATTACATATTTTATCATCATATTTTTCAAAAAAGCTTGCAATAAATTTAGCAAGAAGTGGCATTCCCATTATTAAAGCAAGTGAAACTTGACGCCTTGCTTTAAATGATAAGAATATAGTTCCTGCAAGCATAAGTAAATCACTAAGTCTTATCTTTACATCAATCAATATTAATATTAATATTACAACTCCAAGCATTATTCCATAACCTTTATTATCAGCCAGTGTTAATGGTAAATGCTCATTTATAGAGTTTGTTGTATTTCCTTTATAAATATTAAATGTATAAGTAAAAGCTCCTGTTCCCGCTGGATTTAAAAATCCTAAAAAAACAGCAATTACCAAGAAAATTAATAAAGTTACTTGAGCTTTATTTTTATTTATTATTACTTTATAAGGATTTTTTCTTCTTTTCTCTCTTTTAATTTTTCTTGACTCAACATTTAATTTACTTTTTTCAATTAATGTATCATATCTTTCTTTTTTTTGTTCAGAATTTGTAATAGCTTTTAAAACTCTTATAAAACCTCTAAATACTCTCTCATCTAAGTCTAATCCTTGAACAAGTAAGAATACAAATTCAGCAACATAAGGAGCCGCAAATACAAAGAACATTGGAAATACTGCACAATGTAGTTCAACAATTAACAGGGCTATTAATAAAAGCCCAAATCCATATCTTTTCTTATTTGTTTCTAGTAATTTTTCTATTAAATATATTTCCCATACAAACAATATAAAAGTTACAAGTTGAGCACGCATAGCAATATACGGTCCCATTAGATATATTGCAAATAACGTTGTTATTCCACTTACAATTTTATTATTTTTCGTCAATTTTAAACTTAACTTATATAAAGAAAATCCTAAGATAGCTGTAAGAACTATTGTAGCAATATAAAATCCAACTTCCCAATGAGTTCCCAAAATATTATATAATATAAATGTTCCTAAATCATACAACCAATGTGGCCAAGTATATGGAAGTTCATGCCAAGAAAATGGATCTTGAGTCAAATTTGAAATTCCGTTTCTAAAAATATATTCCCCACATTTTATGTTATAATATGTATCATTTTGAAATTCCTTTGGTGTAACTGCTATTGCAATTACGATAATACATATTATTGATAAAAAATCAAAAATAATATTTGTAGCTTTTTCATCTCTTTTTTTCTTCTCTTTTTTTATTTTAATTTTATCAATTTTTTCTTCCATCTAAACATCCTTTATAATAAAAAATTCCTTTACGGAACTCTAATAATCGATAATATTATATACTTTATTATTGTAATTGTAAAGAAAATATTAAAATTTTATTAGTCAAAAAATCGTAAACTATTTTAAAATTTGTAAAAAATAATTTTAAATGTATATTATGTAAATTATTTTTATGTTTTTCGTACACATTTTCTGTGGACATTTTCCTGTGGATAATGTGGATAACTCTGTGAATAAGTCATTTTTGCACTATTTTTCGACAGGATTTATTCACATTTAAAATTTCGACTCTTTTTGACAAGAAAATCGTAAATAGAATTATGTGCACGGTATATTTGTTCTAACAAATACATTCTAACTCTTTAAACCGTAAGGTTATAACCTTGCCTGTCTTTTTGGCAATATAAAAAACTCTGGCAAAATTATGTCAGAGTTTTTTATAATACTATTTATTTATCTAAACATTTATCTAATGTTTCTATAATATGCTTTTTATCCATATTTTTTCCTATAAATACAAGCTTTATCATTCTATCTCCATAAGTCTCATCCCAGTCTTTAGCAACATCTGGATTTTCTTTTAATAATTGTTTTCTCTCATGTCGTGGCGCAGAAGCTATCCATTGTCCTGACTCATAAGCTTGAATTTGACTTCCTGCCTGTTCAAAAACATACCCTATTTCAGGTTCATTTGAAAACCATAAAATACCTTTTGACCTAATTATAGTATCTCTAGGAAACTTGCTTGCAAAATCTTCAAATCTTGCTCTATTAAATGGAGCTCTTCTATAATATACAAATGTTCCGATTCCATATTCTTCAGTTTCTCCACCTTCGTGGTGATGATGTGAATGGTGTTCATGACCTTCATCTTCATCATGCTCATGGTGCTCGTTATCATGGTCCTCGTCTTCTTCGTCATGCTCTTCCATACTTTCATCGTTTTCTAACTCTTGAATCCATCCTGCTGAACTTGCAACTTCATCTAAATTAAATGATTTTGTATCTAATATTTTTCCAATATCAACTTTTCCATAGTTTGTTTCAATTATTTCAGCTTTTGGTTGTAATTTTCTAATAACAGCCTTCACTTCTTTTAACTCTTCTGGTTTAATTTCATCTACCTTATTTAAAACTATCAAATTACAAAATTCTATTTGTTGAATAATTAAGTTTTCAATATCCTCTTCTTCAACTTCTTTTTCTAAATAAGAACCACATCCAAATTCAGTAGCTAAACGAAGAGCATCTACAACAGATACAACATTATCTAATCTACAAATCTCTGGCAAACCATAAGATTTAGCATCAGAAGAAATTGCTGATATAGTTTGAGCAATTGGAATTGGCTCACAAATTCCACTTGCTTCAATTAAAATATAATCAAATTTACCTGTTTTGGCAATATCTACAATTTGTTTCATTAAATCAACTTTTAATGTACAACAAATACATCCATTTTGAAGTGGAACTAAACTATCATCAGTTTGGTTAACAACTCCACCTTTTTGAATTAAACTTGCATCAATATTTACTTCCCCTATATCATTAACAATAACGGCAACTTTATATCCTTTTTGATTGTTTAAAACATAATTTACTAGTGTAGTTTTTCCTGACCCCAAATATCCTGTAAGTAATGTTACTGGAATTATTTTATTCATATTCTTATTATTCCCTCCTTTAAATTATAATAATTATTATATCACACTTGTCAAGTATTAAAACATAAAAGAAAAGGCCCCCTAAGGAACCTTCTTCTATTTATATTTTATTTTACATCAACAATGGTTCTTCCATAGCAATCTTTAAACTTTTTCATTGCTATTAAAACAAAATCATTTATAACAACTGCTCCAACACCAATGAAGCAAGCCAAGCCTAAATATAAATTTAAATTTGTTACTAATATAGAAATTATTGTCCAATATAAAATTAAAGCACCTGAACCAACTTTTCCAGCATATAAACGGTGTACTCCAAAAACTCCTAAAAACCAACATAATAATAAAGTTGTAAGCCAATTCTTAGCTGGAATCTTAACATTTTCATTATTTTTTTCAGTCATCTTCTGTTTCTCCTTTAAAAAACATATTAATTACTTAATATATTTTTATACCATAGAGAAAAATTTGTCAATAACTTACGAAAAATGTTATAAAAATGTAATAATTATTCATAGTCTATTATATCTATCCATTTGTTTAAGAAGTCTTGTTCTTCTTGTTTTCCTTTTGTCTTTTGACTTGCAGCAACAATAGGAATCCATCTTTGAATATTAGATTTTTGAATTCCACTTTTTTCAGAAAACAAATCTAAATATTTATCTGCTAAATCTTGTCTTTCATCAATAGCAAATAACAAATAAGTTCTAGCAGCATCTGCTGAAGCATTACCTTGAGTTACATGAGCCCAATCTATAATATATGCTTCATCATTTTCTGTTATAATGATATTACTTGGGTTAAAATCTCCATGGCAAACTTTGTTATGTGTTTTCATTCCATCTAATCTTTGAAGTAACTCATACTTGATATTATATTCAATATTATCAGCTGAATTTATTTTTCTCTTAAATTTATCTTTTATATTATTTAACATAGGAACATGATGGTCTAAAATATTTAATTGAATATCAATAAATCTATTCATATATTCATCCATTTTTTCAGGATGTTCTTTCATTAAACTTTCTAAAGTCATGCCTTCAATATGCTCAGAAACTAAAGCCCATCTATTATTTATCATTGTTACAGCAAGAAGTTTAGGAACTTTTAAGTCTGTTCCTTCTTCAATACGAGCTTGATTTAAAGCTTCATTTAAAATGTCTGCCTTTGAATAATTCTCAATAAACAATTTAATTGTTTTATCTCCATCTTTATAAACTGTTTTAGTCTTTCTTTCAGCAATTGGATTACTTAAATTTAATTCCATATCCTTTTACCATCCCTTCTTTATATTTGCGAACTAATTATTTTCACCATAATATACTTTTAAATATAAATCTTTAATTTCGCTAATTAATGGATATCTCGGATTTGCTCCTGTACATTGATCGTCAAATGCTTGCTCACTCATTTCATCTAAAGTTCTCATAAAATCTTCTTCTTTAATTCCATAGTCTTTGATAGAATGTTTAATTCCAATTTTATCTTTCAATTCATTAATCTTTGCTAATAGTTTTTCTAATTTTTCATTATCGTCTTTTCCTTCAATTCCTAAACTTTCAGCAATTTCAGCATATCTTCTTAAAGCGTTTGGATGATCATATTGTGGGAATGTTCCCATTTTAGTTGGAGCTTCTACTGAATTAAACTTCATAACTTCATTTAACACTAAAGCAACTGTAGCTCCATGTGGTAAATGATGATATGCTCCTAATTTATGTCCCATTGAATGGCAAATTCCTAAAAATGCGTTTGCGAATGCCATACCCGCAAGAGTTGCAGCATGCGCCATCTTTTCTCTAGCTTCTGGGTCATTTGCTCCATTTTCATAAGCTCTAGGTAAATAATCAAAAATTATTTTAATTGCTTGTAAAGCCAAGCTATCTGTAAATTCAGTAGCCATAATTGAAGCATAAGCTTCAATTGAATGAACTAATGCATCAATTCCAGATGCAGATGTTAATCCTTTTGGTGCATTCATCATCATATTTGCATCTACAATAGCCATTTTTGGCATTAATTGATAATCAGCTAAAGGATATTTAACTCCTGTTTCATCATCTGTTATAACAGCAAATGGAGTCACTTCTGAACCTGTTCCAGCTGAAGTTGGAACAGCAATAAAATAAGCTTTTTCTCCCATTTTTGGGAATGTATAAACTCTTTTTCTAATATCCATAAATCTCATTGCCATATCCATAAAATCAGCTTCTGGATGTTCATATAAAACCCACATAATTTTAGCAGCATCCATTGCTGAACCACCACCAACTGCAATAATACAGTCTGGTTTAAATTCTGACATTAATTTTGCCCCTTCTTTTGCACAAGAAAGATTTGGATCTGGAGCTACATTAGAAAATGTAGTATGTTCAATTCCTAGTTCATTTAATTTATCTGTTATAACTTTTGTATAACCATTTTCAAATAAGAAATTATCTGTAACTATAAAAACTTTCTTCTTGTCTAATACATATTTTAATTCTTCTAAAGCTACTGGTAAGCAACCTTTTTTAATATAAACCTTTTCAGGGCATCTAAACCAAAGCATATTATTTCTCCTTTCAGCTACAGTTTTGATATTTAACAAATGTTTTATTCCAACATTTTCTGATACAGAATTTCCTCCCCAAGAACCACAACCAAGTGTTAAAGATGGTGTTAGCTTAAAGTTATATAAATCTCCAATTCCACCATGTGAAGAAGGTGTATTTATCAACACTCTACAAGTTCTCATTGAATTATAAAATTTTTCTATTTTCTCATTTTCTGTAACTGTATTTATATATAATGAAGAAGTATGTCCTAAACCTCCATCATCAATTAATTTTCCAGCTTTAGTTAAAGCCTCATCAAAATCTTTTGCTCTATACATAGCTAAAACTGGAGATAATTTCTCATGAGCAAATTCTTCAGAAATATCAACGCTTTCGACCTCTCCTATTAAAATCTTTGTGTTTTCTGGGACTTTAATATTTGCTAGCTCGGCAATTTTCGTAGCTTTTTGGCCAACAATTTTAGCATTTAATGCACCATTTATAATAATTGTTTTCCTAACTTTTTCAGTTTCTTCTGGATTTAAGAAATAACATCCTCTTTTTACAAATTCATCTTTTACTTTATCATATACAGAATCTAAAGCAATAACAGACTGTTCTGATGCACAAATCATTCCATTATCAAAAGTTTTTGAATGAATTATTGAGTTTACAGCTAAAACTATATCTGCTGTTTCATCAATTACAGCTGGCGTATTTCCAGCTCCAACACCAACTGCTGGTTTTCCACTAGAATATGCTGATTTAACCATTCCGTGGTCCACCGGTAGCAAGAATTATATCTGCTGACTGCATTAAAAGTGTTGTCAATTCTAGTGATGGAACATCTATCCAACCAATAATATCCTTTGGAGCTCCAGCTTTTACAGCAGCCTCTAAAACAACTTTTGCTGCTTCAATAGTAGACTTTTTAGCTCTTGGATGAGGACTTATAATTATTCCATTTCTAGTTTTCAATGAAATTAAAGTTTTAAATATTGCAGTCGATGTAGGGTTTGTTGTAGGAATAACTGCTGCAATAACACCTATTGGTTCTACTACCTTTTTAATTCCATAAGATTTATCATCTTCTATAACACCACAAGTTTTTTCGTTCTTATACTTGTTATAAATATATTCAGAAGCATAATGATTTTTAATAACCTTATCTTCTACTACTCCCATTCCAGTTTCCTCAACTGCAAGTTTTGCTAAAGAAATCCTAGAACGATTTGCTGCTTGAGCTGCAGCTAGAAATATTTTATCTACTTGTTCTTGTGAAAATTTTGAAAACTCTAACCCGAGCCTTTTTTACCCTTGCAAACATCTCTTTAAAGCTTTCAACATCTTCAACAATTTTCTTTTCATCTGCCATAAAAATATTCCTTCCTTTCTATATAAAAATTAAATAAAGTCAAATTTACCGCCAATAATAATATCACTATTTTCTATTTTTTTCAATATTTTAGAAAATATTTATTACAGTATACATTTTTATAAATAATTATTTTAAAAATATATATTAAAAAAATTTCATAAAAGAACTATAACAAAAAAATCAACCAAAAATGGTTGATTTTTTTATTAATATTATAAATTAACAATAAAACTTAATTTCTTCAACACCAAAACGTTCCTTCCATTTTTTAGTAATGAAAAAGAATAGGTTTTGACCAAAAGGAAATTACATATCCCAAATACTTAAATAAATTAGGAACTTTCTATTTTACCTCCTCTTGCTATATCAAAGAAGTATCCAGCTCCACGCTCTACAACTGTCTTAAATACAGCTATTTCATCATCTGAAAAATTTCCTTCTTTTTCAACAATATTATAGCTAGGAAGCTCAAATACCACTGTATCGAACCCATATTCCATTGGTCTTTCAAATGATACAATAATATATTCTTCTCCATTTTCTTTTTTGCGAATATCTGAAGAAACTACTAATGTTCCATCCGCATAAGTAACAAACTCATGCATCATATTAATTCACTCTCCTATTTTTATACTATCATTATTTGAAAGATATTGTTTATATAATTGCTCTTTCACCTTTTTATTAGGACACCAATATTGATAATTAAGCATAGCAATAATAACCATTGCCTTTTTAAGAATCTTGCTTACATACTCATTTGGCATGTTTTCTAAAACTATACATATCCTGAATAAGCTTGTTTCATAAAAAACCTCTTATTTTCTTCTTTGATTTTCAAATAATATTTTATCTATTTCCTATATTATTCCCACAATGGTTTTTCTTCCTATTTTCCCACATTTATCTATGCTAATTTTTAATTTTATAATTAATTATTGACATTTTGCAAATTAACAATATCTGCTATTTGTTTTAAATCTCCCATATTTTCATACAATAGATTTAAAGTAATTATTCCTTCATTTTTTGTATAAATATTTAAACTATAATGTTTTACTCTATTTCGATTTCTATAATTATGATTATAAGTTGTAAAACTTGATATTTGAGATACAACTTTAATACGACTTATATCATTTGTCAAAATAGTTTTTACTTTATTATGTGTATGTATTAAGTGTTTATATTCAATTCGATTACCATAAAAATATATTTTATATGGAATTAATTTCAACATTATCAAAGGTAGTATTATTATTCCAATAATTATTATTATATCATGATCTCCGATTAAAAAAGCAAAAAATCGTGAAAATTTCTATTGCCATAAGTTCAATCATTAGTAAAATATAATCATTATTTCTTTTAACTTTAATTCTCTTATCAGATTCTGTTATATTGGAAGTTACAACTCTTTCTCTTCTTTCAATATAATTATTTAAAGCATTCATTATATCTTCAAAATTAGACATCAATAAAACATTAATATCTATGCAAATAACCTCATTAATATTTAATGATAGTATTTTCTTTATTGTTGTTTCTTCCCAATATGTTATTCTTTCTAATTTTGATAATGGTATTACAATAGTTTTATTTAAAGTATTAATTAAATGTCTATAATATATTTTTTCATTTTCTATAATTATATAATGCGGAAAAAAAATTATAAAAGCTAAAAACAATATAATACTTATTAGGCTCATCATTCTATAATAAGAATTATTCATAAAATATAATATAGGCACACTTATAATAGCAACAATTAAATACATTAGTATCAATCTAACAATCAATTTATTAGAAAAAGATGAACAATTAAATGTGGTACTATTGTATTTAATTGGTTCTGCTTCAATCCCAGCTATTAATTTTTTTAGTCTTAGATTTTTTTCGATTATATAAGCTATAACCCCAATTACAATAACAGCAAAATATATTACACTTATAATTACATTTATATTAGTCAATTTTAATTCCCCCTTCTCTAGCCCATCTATAAAATGAAGGTAAACCTCTTTCTACGACTGTACGAAATAGTTCTATTTCTTCGTCTGTATAATTGCCATCTTTATATAATATTTTACAGCTTGGAAGTTCAAATCTTACACTATCAAAACCATTTTCTGTAGGTTTCTCAAAATGTACATGTATAACTTCTTCTCCTTTTTCATTTTTAATAATATTTGAAAAAACAACTTCTGTTTCATCTGCATATTTAACATATGGATACATATTTTTTCATTCTCCTATAAATAATTCCATTTATATTATAATATCAAAAATGGAAAAATACTACTACATTTTAGCAAAAAGTAAATAGCTTGCATCTTTTGATACAAGCTATTTATAATAATTACCTTACATCACTATTAATCTATCATATCTATACTTTTATCATCTTTTTCACTTGCTCTTGCTCTTGCAACACTTCTTTTAAATTTTAAAATTCTTTCAGCTGTTTCTCCATTTCTTTCGTTTTCATTTATATCTGATTGTAAAATTTCAAATTTTTCCTGCATTTTATCATATTCCTCTTGACTCTGTTGCATTTTTGAAAGTTTACTTTCTAAAGCTTCAATACTGTGAAATCCTTCATAATAAAATATTTTAAGTCCTGGTGGAGACTCTAGTCCTAATTTTTTTTGTCTTTGAAAAATTCTTCTTAAAAATCCTAAAAATCCATGTTGCTTCTTATATTCCTTTTGCTTTTCTTCAAACTCTCTATGTGCTTTTTCATTAAATACATCAATTTCTTCTTTAGAAGGAAAACTGTCTCTAATTTTTATAAGTCTAGATATTTCTTCACTATTATCTCTTCTTCTTGCTAGAGCATAAGTCAAACTTTTCATTTCTTCCTTTTTTCCATTATATTCAGCAGCCATTCTTTCAAGTTCTCCTACTGGAATATTATACATATCTAAACAATTAAGTAATTCTAATGCTTCACCACTATTCATAATAGTATGTTCTCTAACAAACTTCAAATCTTCTATATATTCTTCTGGCATATTTTCAATTTTATATTTTGATTTTTCTTCTAATGAATATTCATATGAAAAATCCCCATCCCCAAAATCAATATCAGATTCTCTCTCACGTAGTACTGGGTTTTCAATAATTTCGCCATTTGGATTAATAAATATAACTGATTTTTTTGAATAGCATTCTACTGAATCTTTTACTATTGATGACATTCTATGACATGCTTCTTGACTTATTTTTAATTTTGGTAGAACAACTTCACGTTGAAAATGAAAATTTTTATTTAGCAATTCCATATCTACTTGATCTATTGGTAATTCTTCTGTACTAACAATTTTTGTTTTAGAATGTTTTTTTCTAAATCCATCTACATCATTTTGATAATTAGAAACTTTAACTTTTTTTGCAGATAATACCTCAGCAATTTCTCCTGTTTTTTCATCAATCCTAACTTGACATTCAACTTTTGAAGCACTTCTTGTTGTTGAAAGATTTGCATATCCATCATGTTCTTCGTCTGAAAACTCTGTAACATAGCTAATTGTAACAACATTTCCTTCTAATTTACTTACTTTTTCATCAACATTACCTGCAATTCTTTCATAATATGCAATTTCACCTGCACGATAGATTTGATTGGTATACCTAGAACGCTCTGAATATGGCAACTTTCTTTCATATTCTAGTACTATATCATGACTTTCCATCTGTTTAAACAATTCTAAGAAATATTGAAATCTTTTTTCATTTGACATTGCTTCAAGTTTATTTAACTCTTCTTTTGGATTAGACATCATCATATTTATATCAACAAAGTTCATATTTTATCTCCTTTTTCATTTTTAATAATATTTGAAAAAACAACTTCTGTTTCATCTGCATATTTAACATATGGATACATATTTTTTCACTCTCTTATAAATAAGGTTCTATAATTTTAGTTGGGGTGTAAAAAACTCCAACTATTTTTAGTATAAAAGTAGCATTTATTTAGTTTCTTT
>CANQOG010000042.1 GCA_947625415.1 uncultured Clostridia bacterium | reverse complement strand
TGACACGGAGATTTTCAGTCTCCTGCTCTACCAACTGAGCTATCAGACCATTAAATTGCACCAAAGATTTTCAGTCCCCTGCTCTACCGACTGAGCTATCGAACCAAATTTATTTTATAAAAGATATCTATTTCTAGATATCTTTTATGGCGACCTGGAACGGGCTCGAACCGTCGACCTCCGCCGTGACAGGGCGGCATTCTAACCAACTGAACTACCAGGCCATTTAAAAATAATGGTGGTCGCTATAGGGATCGAACCTATGACCTCCTGCTTGTAAGGCAGATGCTCTCCCAGCTGAGCTAAGCGACCATTTTTCTTATTTCTTCAACGAAATTTATTTTAACATACTGTTTTTTCTTTGTCAACATATTTTTTATATTTTTTAATATTTTTTTCAAAAACTAATCATTTACTCCGTTGATAGCTTTTATTTTAGCATAATCATATTTTCTTGTCAACTACTAAAGCTAAAATTTTTTAATTATTTAGGGCTACCACGTTTGTTAACGATGGCAGCCCTTTCATGGGTTTTTAATCACTTAGACGGTCTTGCGAAAATGAAGCTCTTCCCATAAGAGCTACCAGGATATACGTCCTGATGTCCGTTCAAATAGGTTACCTCATAATCATGCAAAGCCGTTCCTTTCTTGGGAAGACACTTCACTGTTGCCAGATTTGTGGTTCCGCTTCTCAAGAAAGCCACAAAAACTTTTTCCTTCTCGCCGATACCTTCTGTCTCGCAGAAAGGAATCATATTCCGAAGAATTACAACTCTCTTTCCGTAGTCCTCTCTGGTAAAGGTGTAGTCCCCAGCCTTTTGCTGGTGATAGATTCTAAGGCCTCCTTTAGCATCAATTGTGGCAGTGGCCTCTTCGATTTTCCCATCTCCTGGGTAATAAAAAACGAATTTGCCACCAGGCGCACAATTCAGTGAAATCAGCGCTTCGTGGTATTTCAACGAAAGCGCTTTGTCCATGATGTTGATCATGCGCATTCCCCCATGTATAAAATCTTAGCGAAGCTTCAGCCCACACTAGACGGAAAATATTATATCACACATCTTTCTATAAATCAAACTTTTCTATTGATTTAAGTAAAAATTTTTTATATAATATCAAATAAATTACACAAAAAGGAATTAAAAATGATTTTAAAATACAAAGTAAACGATAATAAATTTTATAATATTAAAGATGTTGCCAAAAACTATTATCATTTTTCTGACAAACTAATTGTAAAGTTAAAACATTTGCAAAAAATTAGACTAAATGGAAACGTTTCAAATATAAGTAAAACCGTTATAATAGGTGATGAAATAGAGTTTGACCTTAACTATGAAGAAGAATCTGAAAATATCATTGCAACTAAAATAAATCTAAATATTATTTTTGAAGATGAATCGCTTTTAATTGTAAATAAAGCCCCAAATACTCCTATTCATCCATCAATTAATCATTATGAAGATAGTCTTTCAAATGGAGTAAAATATTACTTCAATAAAATAAATTTAAACAAAAAAATAAGACCTGTAAATCGTTTGGATAAAGATACATCAGGTCTCGTCATATTTGCTAAAAATGAATACATACAAGAAAATTTAATAAATCAAATGAAAACAGGTATTTTTCAAAAAGAATATATAGCAGTTTTAGAAGGAATATTGCCTAAAAAACAAGGAACTATAAACGCTCCAATAGCTAGAAAATTAGAAAGTATTATTGAACGAGAAGTTAACTTTGAAACTGGTCAAGAAGCTATAACTCATTATAAAGTAATATATGAAGAAAACAATTTAAGTTTAGTAGAATTTAAACTTCAAACTGGTAGAACACATCAAATACGAGTTCATTCAAAATATATAGGATGCCCAATTTTAGGCGATAGTCTTTACAATAAAAAATCTACTTTAATTAATAGACAAGCACTACATGCTTTTAAAATAGAATTTATCCATCCTATTTTAAAAAAGAAAATGTCTTTTGAAGTTAAACCCCCAAAAGACATTCAAAATATTTTTAATAACCATAATTGCTTTGAAGCATATAAATAGATTGATAATAATTAACTACTTCTTGCATCCATTCACCAAAAACCATTTTATACTCACCACTAGCATTTGAAATAAACAAAACTCCTGTCGCAGTTTGTGAATCTCCATCAATAATATAGTCAAAATTAACTATAAGTCTATATAAAGTATCAGTTCCTTGAATTTTATTACAAGACTGAATATTATTTAGTTTAATCTGTAATTTAGCAACACTATTTAAAGTTTCTTTATCTATATTTGTCAAAAGCTCCAATGTTTCTAAATAACTACTATATGATGAATCAGTTTCATCTATATTTTTATAAGCTGTATCAAATTTTGTATATTCTGACTCATTTTGTAGAATAGCTCCCAAAGTATAATATCCTTTAAAATCCATAAGTTCATTTACTTTTTCCCAATTTCCACTATTTAAATATGCGCAAAAATCTTTTGCTGCTTGCTCTGGAGCAGTGGCTTTTTTCTCGTGTGGTGTTACATACCAATAAACACCAAAAGCAATTAAACAAATAGCAAGCACTATTAATATTATATTTTTAACTTTAGCTTTACTAATTTTATTTTCTTTTCTTTGCTTCTTCTCTTCAATTTTTTCCTTTTCAAAATCATTATCATCTAATTGCTCTGGAACAAAATAATCTTTTTCTTTATCGCTCATCTGTAAAATAAAACTCCTTTACTTGCTATTTTAAAAAAGGTTCTGGATATTCCCAGAACCCCATAATTATTATATTTTAACTAGATTCCAGCACTAACTATGTAACAATTTAAACCTTTTTTCATTACATAGAATTCCATATCACTAGTTCTTTCATCATCATCTTCAACAGCTTTAATTTTAGCTTTTACTTTATAAAGATTTTTTCCCTCTTTTTTTACACTTTTTATTTTCTTAACTTTGATACTTCTGTCTTCCATCATATCTTCTAAATTTTCTTTAGCTTTTTTAATAGAATCTTTATCTAAAGAATCTTCATAATCATCTTTTACATCATCATAATCATCATCTTTTTCTTTGATAAAATCTTTATATTCTTTCCAAAAGTCATCATATTCATCTTCGTCTAATGTTCCAAATACATAAACACCATAAGGATCTGACAATTTTATTAATTTTTTAGCATCAGCTTTATTAACCGCTGCAATATATTGTTTTACAACTTTTTTAGCTTTTGCTTTTACATTAAAGAACACATTATAAATTACACAAATTGCTATAATAGCAATTACTCCAATAAGTAGCCATTTTTTCTTTTCTTTTAAAAATTTAACTACCTTATTTTCTGCAACTCCATTATTAGCTTCATTAGTAACTTCTGCTTCAACTGTTTCAGTTGACTCAACTTGTTCAACATTTTCGTTTTCTTCCATATTTAATCCCCTCCATTTAATATTATGACCTATTAAATTTAATATCACATAATATCAAAATTATTATATATCATTTATACATCAATTTACGAATTTTGTCAATAAAAAATTATGCTGTCTTGTTTTCTTTCTTTTCTAACTTTGTTTGTTTCATTCTCAATGGTTCTTTTTTCTTATTTTTATCAATAACAAGTTTTGGTTCTGAATTATTTAAAGCTGTTTCTTTTGTTATAATACATTTTACAATTTGAGGATTTGAAGGAATATCAAACATTATATCTCTCATCAAATCTTCAATTATTGAACGTAAACCTCTTGCCCCAGTATTTCTTTCAATAGCTTGGTTTACGATTACATCAATTGCGCCTTTTTCAAACTCAAGCTCTACGCCATCTAATTCAACTAATTTTGTATATTGCTTTATTAATGAATTTTTTGGCTTTGTCAAAATATCATGTAATGCTTCTGGAGTCAATCCTTCTAAAGTAGCAACTATAGGTAAACGTCCAACAAACTCTGGTATCATTCCAAATTTTAATAAATCTTGTGGTAATAATTGTTTCAAGATTTCAGTTCTATTTATATCTTTCTTACTTTCAATAGTAGCTCCAAATCCAATAGATTTTTTTCCAATTCTATCTTTTATAATTGAATCTAACCCTTCAAAAGCTCCTCCACATATAAATAAAATATTTGAAGTATCTATTTGGATAAATTCTTGATGAGGATGTTTTCTTCCACCTTGAGGGGGAACTGATGCAACAGTTCCTTCTATTAATTTAAGAAGAGCCTGTTGAACACCTTCTCCACTAACATCTCTAGTAATTGAAGGGTTTTCAGATTTTCTAGAAATCTTATCAATTTCATCAATATAAATAATTCCTCTTTCAGCTTTTTCAACATCCATATTAGCATTTTGAAGTAATTTTAATAAAATATTCTCAACATCTTCTCCGACATAACCAGCCTCTGTAAGTGTTGTAGCATCAGCAATAGCGAATGGAACATTAAGAATTTTAGCTAACGTTTGAGCAAGTAATGTTTTTCCACACCCAGTAGGACCTAAAAGCAAAATATTACTTTTTCCAATTTCAACATCATCAATAAATCCTAAATTATTTATTCTTTTATAATGGTTATAAACTGCAACTGATAAAGTTCTTTTGGCCTCTTCTTGACCAATTACATAGTCATCTAAAAATTTCTTAATCTCTTCTGGACTAGGAATATTTCTTCCATTTTCATCTTCAAAATCTTCAAACATTTCTGTGTCCATTATGTTTTGACAAACTACAACACACTCATCACAGATAAATACTCCATTAGGTCCAGCGATTATTTTTTTAACCGCATCCTGTGGTTTTCCACAAAACGAACATTTAATAGTATTTGAGTTTTTTGCCATAAAAGTTCTATTCCTCACTTTCCTTTTTCAATTTATTAAGATCTTTTGTCTAAAATTCCATCAATTAAACCATATTGTAAAGCTTCTTCAGCTGTCATATAGTTATCTCTTTCTGTATCAGCCCAAATTTTTTCAAGTGGCTGACCAGTTTTTTCACTTAATAGTTTATTCAATTTCTCACGAGTTTTTACTAAATGATCTGTATGAATTTTAATATCTGTTGTTTGACCAGATAGTCCATTTCCTCCAATTAATGGTTGATGAATTAAAATTTCAGAATTTGGTGTTGCGTATCTTTTTCCTTTTTCACCACATGCTAACAAAACAGAACCCATTGATGCAGCCATTCCAACACAAATTGTAGAAACTGGACATTTAATATAATTCATAGTATCTACAATTGCCATTCCGTCAACAATTGAGCCACCTGGGCTATTAATATAAAAATGAATTTCTTTATCTGGATCTTCAGACTCTAAAAACAACATTTCAGCTACTATAACATTAGCTGAAGCTGGATTAACATCCTCTGACAACATTATAATTCTATCTTTTAATAATCTTGAATAAATATCATAAGATCTTTCACCTTTGCTTGTTTGTTCAATAACATAAGGTATTAATGTATTTTTTTCCATAAAATTTCCTCCTTATTTAACATACACATAATATATACTAATTGTTTCTAAATTTCAATAGTTTTTTTTATTTAATTTTTTACATTTTTCGACTTTTACCAAAAAATGAAAGTAGATTTTTCATTTATATCAAAATTCTTTTTATTAACCAAAAAAAAACTCTGTATTAAATTATACAGAGCTTTATAAATTTCAAATTATTTTTCTTCAGAACTTGTCTTTTTCTTTGTTTCTGCTTTTACTGAATTTTCTTTTTTGCTTTCTTTTTTCTCTTCTTTCTTTTCTTCTGGCTTTTTAGCAACTTTTTTAGCATTTTCTAGAAGATAATCAATTGTCTTTTCAGTTTCTAAACCATTCTTAACTTGTTTCATAATTTCTTCATTAGCTTTTAAATCTTCAACTTTTCTACTATAAGTTGTAGCAAGCTCTTGAACTTTATTTTCTAATTCATTATCTTTAATCTCAAGTTTTGCATCTTTAAAAATTGCTTCTAAAACTAATCTCATTTTTATTGAATTTATAGCAGTAGCTGTATTATCTCTTCTAAAATCATTCATTGTCTTTCCTAACATTTTTAAATATTGCTCAAACTTAAATCCTTGATATCTTAGTCTTGTATCCATATCTTGAACCATTTGATCAAGTTCTAGTTCAACCATTCCGTCAGAAATTTCAACTTCTGCAGTTTCCATAGCAGCTTTTACAGCAGATTCTTGCATTGCTGTCTTATCTTTTTTATCATTTTCTTCTTGTTTTTTATTTTTTATATCTTTTTTATAATCAGCTAATGTATCAAATTCACTAACATCTTTTGCAAATTCATCATCTAGTTTTGGCAATTCTTTAACTTTTATTTCATGTAATTTTACTTTAAACATTGCATCTTTTCCAGCTAAATCTTTAGAAAAATATTCATCTGGGAATTTTACATTTATTTCTTTTTCTTCATCAATTTTCATTCCAATTATTTGCTCCTCAAAGCCTGGAATAAAAGTATTACTTCCAATAACTAATTCATGATTTTGAGCTTTTCCACCTTCAAAAGCTTTTCCTTCACAAAATCCTTCAAAATCGATAATTGTAATATCACCATTTTGAACACTTCTATCTGTAACAGAAACTAATCTTGAATTTCTATCTTGAACTTTCTTTAATTCTTCTTCAACATCTTTATCAGTTACTTTTGTTTCAATTTTTTCAATTTCAATATCTTTATATTTTCCAAGTTTTACTTCTGGTTTTGTACCAACAGTAGCTGTGAAAACTAAGTCTTGACCCTTTTCCATAATTGTTATATCAATATTTGGTTTTGTAACTGCATCAATATTATTTTCCTTTATTGCTTGTTCATAAACCTCTGGAAATACTTCATTAAAAGCATCTTCATAAAATATCCCCGCACCATAAAACTTTTCTACTATATTCATTGGTGCTTTTCCTTTTCTAAAGCCTGGAACATTAAAATATCTAGCATTTTTGGTATAGATTTTTTTCATTGCATCCTCAAAGACTTTAGCATCAACAGTAAAGTTTAATTTTACTTTGTTTTTGTTTTCTGTTTTTTCTAGCTTAACGCTCATTTTCAAATCATCCTCCATTTTATGATTGCTATTTTCAAAGGTTTTTTACAATAGCCTTTATATTATAACATAATCTAAAGAAAAAGCAAGTGTTTTTTAAAAAATAAAAAACTCTCCTATTTTATTTAGGAGAGCTTTAAAATTAATTTACTTCAATAAATTCAATTCCCATTTCCTCGAATTCTTCTGTTTCATTAGAAAGTAATAAAATATCTTCGATTAAATTGTCTTCATCAAAAGTATAATCAGTTTCTTCTAATGATTCACGGAAATCATCACTATCAATAGCCATACTAATAATTCCTTTTATTTTAGTTGTTCCATTTAAGTAAAATTCAATTAAACCTTTATCATTTACTATATCAATAGCATCTTTAATATCTTTCTCTCTAATTCCTAATTCTGAGAATGAGCTTTGAACATCTTCATCTTCCATTAATTCATCATAAATATAATCTTCATCAAAATACTCATTTAAGTTTTCTACTATATAATTAGTGAAGTCTTCAAGGCTTTCAACCCCTTCATCTTCCATTTGACTTAAAGTATCTTCGTCACTTGACATATAATCATATAAATTCTCAACAAAATCCATATAATCACATCCAGCAATAACTTGAACTAAATCATTTCCTTCAAAGTATACATCTACATATAATTCACCCTCAATCATACCTTTTAATTGTTCAAAAATTGACATATACATTGAAAATTGGTCAAAACTACTATTAGAAGAACTTCCTGTATCATAGCCATAACTATCATCATCATTGTATTCATCATCATCGTAACCATAGCTATCATCATAATTATATTCGTCATCATCGTAGCCATAGTTATCATCATAATTATATTCGTCATCATCATAGCCATAATCGTCTGACTCATAATCATCATTAAAATCTAATGAAGTTGTTGGACTATATGAATTTGCAGCATTTTCAAGTTCATCTAAAACATAGTCAAAAATATCACTTATATCTAAAGTCATTCTATAATGTTTAACATTTTTATCATTTACGTCTTCTGATAACAATGTATATCTTTCACTTGATTTTGTATCTTGTTTATTTAAACTTGATAAATCATCTTGTTTAGGAGCTTTTTGTTTTTCTTCTTCTCCTTCTATTCCAAAAATTTCTTTAATTGGTTTAAAATAATCTCCATCACCAGCAATTTCCATTCTAATTAACAAGCCAATCATGCAAATTAAAAATACAATTAAAAGAGCTAATAGTAAGCCTTTTACAGGTCCCATACCTTTTTTCTTTTTTCCATTACCAGTGAAATTAAATTCATTTGAATTTGAAATTGGTTCTTGATTTTCGTTTTCTTCCATTTTTTAATTCTCCTTTGTATTATTTTTATTATTAAAAATTAATTATAGTATATCATTTACTTTTTTTTTGTTCAAGAGTTTTCAAATATTTTTTTACTAATTTTATCCAAGTGTAACATCCAAAATCATCATTATTAAAAAGCCGTATTATAACGCCAAAAGTTGCAAGTTTAGAATACTCTCCTTCTTGTGAATCTGGAATTAATTCACAAATTATTACATACAACATTGCTCCGTGCTGCAAAAGCTAGCAAATATGGTAAAATTACATTTATTATGCTACTTAATAAAATAGTTATAATTGCTGAAATTGGCTCTACTATACCGAGACAAAGTTCCTATCATAAAAGCTTTTTTGTTTGATGTATTTTTCTCTGACTTAAATGGAAGTGAAATTGCCATTCCTTCTGGAAAATTTTGTATAGCAATTCCAATAGAAAGTACCATTGCAGACATTATATCAACTCCATAATTTCCAGACAAACAAGAAGCAAAAACAATTCCGTACTGCCATTCCTTCTGGAATATTATGGAGAGTTATAGCAAAATTAAGCATTTTATTTCTTTTAACTCTATCAGTTAAATTATTACTTTTCGTTGACTTTTCTAAAAAAGAATCTGCAAAAAGTAAAAAAGCTACCCCAAAAATAATTCCTACAGTTGCTGGAATCCACCCAATTCTTCCCTTGTCTGCTTCCATTTCAATTGCTGGGATTATTAATGACCAAATTGAAGCAGCAAACATAACACCTGCTGCAAAACCATTGAAAATCTTTTGAAGTTTTATACTTACATTTTTTCTAAAGAAAAAAACAACACCTGAGCCGTAAAGTTGTTCCAATAAATGGGATTAATATTCCTATTATTGTTAAAAAAATTTTATCATTCATTTAAAAAGATTTCCTCCTAAAATTATGTTACTAAAATATATTATGAAACCTTTTTTAATTATGTTAACATTTCCTTCTTGAAATTCTTTACATTATTGTAAAAATATGATATAATTAATAATGCTAGTTAAAATTTCTCGGAAGAGAAAGCTATAGCAAACACATTTTGGACATTAAATATCGCTAGGGGGAATTTCTTTATGCAAGTTAAAAATAATGTCCACACTAGTGGCTATTTGATTAGCGAGGAAATTGGAGAATATAACGTACGGCTTGTAATCGGAATTATTGTTCTTCAAAAAAATTTGGAAGTTTACGCAGACATACCTATTCCTATTTGGGAAAAGTACAAGAGTGATTTTCCTAGAGACTTTTTTTCCATATCAGTCTCAGGAATTTTAAAAACAGAACAGAATGATGACGGAACCTTAAAATATATTATCAAGGTTACTCCCAAAAACGGAAGCGTCAGGCATTTTGATAATGTTCTGGAAGAATCACTAAATGAGACAACTTTATTCTTTTCAGGCCCAGTCGAGCTGAAAGAAAAGTTTGACTTTAATCCCAAATCAAATCTTTTTCTTAAAAGAATGGTTTTTAAAACCGTAGGCTGTCATTCAGTTTTTTTCGAAGCAATGGCATTCCGAAGAATTGCTCAATATTTCGAGAGCATCCAAGAAGGAGATATTATTACTCTTAAAGCAAATTATACTATCGATAATAATGACTGTCATCTCCCTTACTGGAAAGTCAATAAGCCACCGACGTTGATTAAGGCTCCTACCTAAATCATTGGTTACTAACAGCAAAGAGCCCGGTTCTCAGCCGGGCTCTTGATTTTTTATCTAAATAAATAAAACCAATTATGCGCAATATATTTAAAATTATTGAAAGTTCCAATTTTATCAATATTAGAATTTGCAACTAATTTAGACTCTGAAATTTTATTATCTCCTAAATAAAATTCAACCTCTCCAAGTTTATCACCTTTTTTTATTGGCGCTATAATTTTATCATCTATTTTAACTTTCGTTTCTAAATTAACTCTTTCACCTCTTTTTAAAATTGCTCCACTATCTTTCTCATAAACAAGTTCAACTTCTTTTTGAGTTCCTTTTTGAACAGAAACACTTTTAAGCTTTTCTCCTTTTGTAGAAGTCTTAACAAACTCATAATTACTAAATCCATAGTCTAAAAGATTTCTAGCATTTGAAACTCTATCTTTAGGAGTTGGAGCCCTCATTACAACAGCAATTAAAGAAAGATTATCTCTTGTTGCGCTCGCAGACAAATTATATAAAGCTAAGCTTGTAGAACCAGTTTTTAACCCTGTTGCTCCATCATAAGTTCTAATCAATTTATTAGTATTAACAAGCTCTGCCTGCCCATTACGTAAAGAATCCATCCATGTACTTGTATATCTGATAATTTCAGGAAATCTATTAAGTAATTCTTTAGACATTAAAGCTATATCATAAGCTGTCGTAAAATGGTCATCTTCATCTATTCCATGGCAGTTTTTAAAAACAGTATCATTCATTCCAAGCTGTTTAGCTTTTTCATTCATTTTAACAACAAAAGCCTCTTCTGTTCCTGCTATGTGTTCTGACATTGCAACACAACAATCATTTGCAGAAACAATACAAATTGCTTTTAACATTTCATCAACAGTTAATGTTTCTCCGAACTTCAAGCCAAATTTGTGAGCCACCCATTGAAGCAGCATTTTCAGAGCAAGTTATCTTTGTATCATAATTAATTTGATTATTTTCAAGAGCCTCCATTATAAGTAGAATTGTCATAATTTTAGTAACAGATGCTGGTCTAAGTTTAGTATGACTATTTTTTTCGTAAAGAATTTGACCTGTTGTTTGTTCAATTAAAATTGCGCTTTCACAAGACAAATTCAAAAAATCCTTTGGCTCCTCTCCTGTACTTGCAGTTTGAACAGTTGAATCAGACCATACATA
Organism: uncultured Clostridia bacterium; assembly: GCA_947625415.1. Lineage (GTDB taxonomy): Bacteria > Bacillota > Clostridia > TANB77 > CAG-508 > Scatovivens. Next base: position 4,218 of record CANQOG010000042.1, on the reverse strand, counting down.
AGCTGTTTGTTCATCAACATAAACAGCAAATAAAAGGTTTTGAAAAAGCAACATAAATATACTAAAAGAAATCATGATTTTTCTAATAAATCTCATATTTTATTCCTCCAAACTTTATTAAATTATATTTGAAAATAATAGAAATATGATAATATTTCAAAATCATTTCTTTTATATTACATTTTCAAAAAAACTATTTAAATTATAAAATTTTGTTATATAATTAAGTTATCTAAAAAATTCGTATTCAAAAAGAGGAGCTTTAAGATTAGTGAAATCTTAAAGCTTCTCTTTTATTTTTATTCATTTATATTATTTTTCATAAAGTTCCAAGAATCTCTACACATATCTTCAACTGTCTTTTCAGTTTTCCATCCAAGCTCTTTTAATGCTTTAGATGGGTCAGCATAATATTCTGCTAAATCTCCTGGTCTTCTATCAGCAATTCTATAATTTACTTTAACTCCGTTTACTCTTTCAAAAGTATTTACTAATTCTAAAACACTTACACCTTTTCCAGAACCTAAATTATATACATAAACTCCAGCCCCAGATTTTACAATTTTATTTAAAGCTGAAACATGACCTTTAGCTAAATCTACAACATGTATATAATCTCTTACACCAGTTCCATCAGGTGTCGGATAATCATTTCCAAAAACATTCAAAACTTCTAACTGTTTACTCGCTACTTTTAAAATATATGGCATTAAATTATTTGGAATTCCATTTGGACTCTCACCAATTAAACCACTTGAATGAGCTCCTATTGGGTTAAAATATCTCAAAATTGAAATAGACCATTCATTATCAGAATTATATAAATCTTCTAAAATCTGTTCTATCATTGATTTTGTTGTTCCATAAGGATTTGTAGTTTTTCCTCTTCCCATTTCTTCAACATATTTTGAAGTTCCCGGATTTCCATAAATTGTAGCAGATGAACTAAAAATAAAGTTTTTTACATTATTTTCCTTCATAACTTCTAACAAATTTATTGTACTCATAAGATTATTATGGTAATACATTAAAGGCTTGCTACAACTTTCTCCAACAGCTTTATATCCAGCAAAATGAATTACACTATCAATCTTATTTTCTTTAAATATTTTTTCTAAAGCCATTTTGTTACAAACATCATCTTGATAAAATTTTGTTTCTTTTCCTGTAATTTTCTTAATTTTGTCTAATACATCAATTTTTGAATTGTATAAATTATCTACAATTATAACTTCATAATTATTTTCTAGTAATTCAACAACTGTATGACTTCCAATAAATCCTAATCCACCTGTAACTAAAATTTTCATAACTTGGTCCCTTTCTTTATTTTTAATCTGATTACTATTTGAAACTAATTCTTACTTTATCATTCATAATACACGTTTTACTTAATTATCTCATTAAATAAGAAAAAATATCTGCACTTAATTTTAAACTATTATGTTTAATTGTTCCATCACTTACAGTAACTAAATCATCTTCAATAAGTTCAAATTTATGTTTTTTAATATTTTCATAATCTATTTTAACTGGCTCTTTTTGCTCTTCATCTGCATATTTATCAGCCATTTCTTTAGAAATCTTCGTATTACTAGCTACAACCACGTCAATTTCATCTTTGCCAATATAATGTTCCAAACTATCAACATGATCTGAAACTCCAAATCCATCTGTCTCTCCTGGTTGTGTCATAACATTACAGATATACATTACTTTTGCCTTTGAGTCTCTTATAGCTTGGCAAACATCTTTACAAATAATATGTGGCATTACTGAAGTATATAAACTACCCGCGCTTAAAATTATTAAATCAGCTTCTTCTATAGCTTCAAATACTTCTGGTAACACGTGTGGCTCTTCTTTATAAAAAAACTCTTTATATTTTTTATTTGCAAGTGTAATTTCTTCTTCACCCTCAATTATTTCTCCATCAACAGTTTCACCCATTAATGTCAAATAGTCTTCAGATAATGGTAAAACTTTACTTTTAACATCTAAAAGCTTGCTTAAATATTTAATACTTGTCTGCAAACTTCCTGTTTCATGAATTAAAGACGTTAAAACTAGATTTCCTAAAGCATGACCATTTAATTCACTTTTGGCTTTTAATCTATATTCCATAACATCTCTTATTTCATCTGGCAATGTTGAAAGATTACTTAAAACTTTTCTGATATCGCCAACTGCTGGAGTTGAGAACTCTTTTCTAAGCCTTCCTGTACTACTTCCATCATCTGAAACAGTAATAATACAAGTCAAATCAATAGGGAAATATTTAAGCCCTTTAACAACAAATGATGTTCCAGTTCCACCACCTAATATAACAACTTTCTTATTTTTCTGCATATTTTATGTCTCTCCTTTTTCTTAATGACCTTTTTATAAATATATGTCCTATTTTTCTCTATATACTAAAATTTTGATTATTATATATTAATATGGAAAAAATATCAAGATTTTCATAAACATTACACAAAAAAGAAAAATTAGTAATCATTAAAAATTACTAATTTTTTATATTTTAAAAAGATTCTCTATATTTTAAAGTCTTCTCGTAATTATTTTTTACATCTTCCGAATTTATACTTCGGTTATAAAGTCGTAAACTATAAATATCTCCTTTATGATAATAGAGATTACCATTATAATCCCATGGGCAAACTCCAATAAAGATATCACCCAAATCTTTATTATAAAATGAAAGACCAGACTTATATCCGCCTAAACTATTTATTGTCCAACCATATAAGTCTCCATCTAAATACAATTTAAGGAGACAACCAGTAGTTACCCCCCTATCTTCCAATACCTTACTTATATCAGGTTCTATCTTATCAAATGTTTCAAATGTTTGAAAAGTGTATGAAATACTCGTCTCTACACCGACTAGCCAACACGGGATTACTCGTAAACATTCCATCACCGCTCTTCGTTTCCATTCCCACCCCTTCAAAATATCCATCACTTGGTCCTACTCTACATGCAACAATTGAAGGATCTGATAATTCATCTACTCCCAAACCAAAGCGCATTGCACCATTATATGTACCATATAAGTCTGGCATTCTACAAAATATCCCACCTTTCGCCACGCCACTTTTATTTTTATAATTTAATCTTTTCCATATTCCAAATATTTCAAACGTAAATCCATTTGTAAAATCAACATCCCCACCATCTAACTTCAAATATCCTCCTTCTCCTTCTGGATTATTTAATTCATCTTCATTAAATAATAATGCTTGTTCTTCTTTGCTATAAACTATATCTCCAAATTTCTCTATGTTTTTGGCTCTCATTTTATTTTCATCTAATTCTCCATTTTCATTTAAGTATGCTTCAAAATTACTTGGGTCTAAATTTAATACTAATCCCGTCGTCGTTCCTAATGTTGAATTTATGTTCCAATCTTCATATCTTTCACTCAATCCCATTAATTCGTTATTTCTATAATCTATTATATAATCCTTTTTTAATGTTATTGTTTTTCCATCTATTTCATATTCTCCTTTTGTCAATAAATAATATCCACTTCCCCATCTTCCCGTTTCTTCACTACTTTCATTATAGTCCATCACCATATCCCATTTTGTATCATTTTCTGTATTTTTAGTATATAGTCTTTTTCCTGGTAATTCTTCTGGTGTTTCATCTTTGTCATTTTCTGGTAATTTTACTTCATCTTTCTTTGGCAATATCTCTCCTACTATTTGTATTATATCTTCTGGTAATGCTTCTTTTCCTCCTAACGTCGTATTTATTCCTGCTTCTTCTGCTATCTTTCTTTCATATTCATCAGTTCCTATAAAATATAACTTTCCATTTAATACTACAAAATTATTCATATCCTCCGTTTTCATTGATGACATATATTCTTTCATTTTTTCTCCTGAAACATTTATCTCTTGATTTAAATGAATCTCTAATTCTTCTTTATATGTTGAATACTGGCTTAATAATCTTGCATCTAATGCATTCGTTATAATTCCATTCTCCCCTATTATCGCATTTAGTGAGACTCCAGCAAGTATAAGTAGGACAATGACTGTTATTCTCTTATTTTATTACTATTTTTTTACTTTTCTATTGACAAATTACTTTTACCATATTAAAATATTTCAAAATAATTCTTTTTTTAATTAAGAATTATTTTTTGTTCTTCGAACTTTCGATTCTTGGAAGTTCATATCCATTAAATTTTTTTATATTTTACTA
>CANQOG010000041.1 GCA_947625415.1 uncultured Clostridia bacterium | reverse complement strand
TCAATAACTTTGATATCATGAACAACAAATTCATTATCAAAAGTTACAGAAGCGATAGCTTTCATTTTTTTCTCTGAATTTACTTTTTTTAAACGTACATCTGTAATTTCCATTGTAATTTAGCACCTCTTTCTTTTTGTTTATACATAATTCGCCCCCTTAAAGTATTCTTTAAAGTTACTTTATATGTACAATTATATTATTCTCCAAAAAAAATATTTTTCCCCTTATTTTTTTAAATTTTTTATTTTAATAACATTGGTCCAATATTTGTTACAGAACCAGCTCCTAAAGTAATTACAATGTCTTTAGGCTTTGTATTCTCTTTCAAATATTCGACAATTTTTTCAAAATCTGAAATACATTTTGCCTTTTTTCCAATTTTTTCAATTTCAACAACAATATCATTTGATGAAATTTCCCCCGTATCTTTTTCACGAGCAGCATAAATATCTGTTAAAATAATATTATCAAAATTACTCAAAGATTTAGCAAAATCAGTTAAATGTTCTTTTGTTCTAGAAAAAGTATGTGGTTGAAAAACAACCCATGACTCATTATATTTTTTGTTTTTAACAGCATTAGCTGTAGCCAAAATTTCTGTTGGATGATGCGCATAATCATCATAAACTGTAACACCATTAAAACTTCCCTTATATTCTAATCTTCTTGAAGCTCCAGTAAAATTCTTTAAAGCTTTTTTTACTGAATTTTTATCTACTTTATAAAAATCACACATAGCAATGCAAGCTAAAGAATTTAAAACATTGTGACGTCCAGCAACAGAAAGTTCAATATGAATATATTTTTCTCCATTTTTCAAACAATCAAATTCTGCAAATCCATTATCATCAAAAATTATATTTTCAGCAATAAAATCTGCTTCTTTATTATCAATTCCAAATGTTACAAATTTAGCTTTTGTAAATTCTTTTAATTTTAAGCAATTTTCATCATCACCATTTGTAACTAAAACACCTTTACTATCAACAAGTCCTGCAAATGTATCAAAAGCTTTTATAACATTTTCAAAAGTCTTATAATAATCTAAATGGTCATTATCTATATTTAAAATTACACTAGAATTAGGATTAAAATTTAAAAAATTTCCTTTATACTCACATGACTCTAAAATAAAATATTCTGATTTTCCAATTCTATAATTTCCACCAATTTCCTTTAAAACAGCTCCAACTTCAACTGAAGGGTCAAATCCTCCCTCAATAAAACAACATGAAATCATTGAAGTTGTAGTAGTTTTCCCATGTGTTCCACTTACACAAATTGCTTCATTATATTTTCTTGTCAAGAAACTTACAAATTTTCCTCTTCCAATTGTAGGAATATTATTTATTTTCGCAACAACTAAATCTTCATCATCTTCTGGAATAGCTGCATTATAAATAACTAAATCTGCCTTCATAACATTTTCCGTATTATGACCAATAGTAACATCTATTCCATCTTTTATCAGTCTTTCAGTTAAATCAGACGAATTTAAATCAGAACCAGTAATTGTATATCCCCAAACTTTTAAAGTTTCAGCAATAGCAGACATACTAACTCCACCAATTCCAATTAAATGTATTCTTTTAATTCCATCTAAATTACTGATTTTTTCTAATTCCATAAGCTTTCCCCTTTAGAAATATTTTACTTTATTTTATACAAATTCAAAAATTTTTGTTACAGTTATTTTCTTTCATATAATGAATATAAACTATCTTCATAAATTAATTTATAATTTTCATCTTTACTAATATATTTTTTTATAAGATCATCATCTGAAAGTAAAACATGCGTTATATTATATTTTTCAAAAATTTTTTCATAATCACCTTTTCCATTATTAATAGATAACCAGTCAGCTAAAACTGTACAACCCTTGTTTTCCTCTTCTGTATACATTCCAGATCTACTATCAATAAATACTTTTATTCCCTTTAATTCTAAATAACTTCCCCAATTAAAATGTGTCCAAATTCTCATATTTTTATAATCATCATTACCTAAAATCCATTCAGTAGCATCTATTGGGTATTGCAAACCATTTACATATTCCCTTGAAAGTTGTTTTGAAAATTTCCTAATTGAAAAAATCAAAGTAAATGAACAAATTACCATTATAAAAACTATTGATTTTTCTAGTTTTTTCAAGATTTGTTCTTTTTCTTCAATATAAGTATTTATAAAATCTGTAATAATGTTTGTAATAAATATCATTCCAATTAAAAATAAGAAATATATATTTCTTCCAGCAATTAAAGAAAAAATTATAAATCCAAATGAAAACAACAAGTCTTTAACTTTTACTTTTGTCTTTGTGAAACAAAGTATAGAAATTACAAGAAATGTTACTATCATTATTGGCAAACTTGAAATTAAGTTTACTGGTTGAAGTTCAGATATAAAATCAGAACTTACTCCACTAACACAAAATATTAAATTAGTATAAGCTGTTCCAAATATAGGAGTTAAAAAACCTATTCCTATAGCTAAAACTAATAATATCCATAAATATTTTGTATTTACAAAATTAGAATATTGCAATTTTTCTGAATTTTCTAGTTTAAAAATTTTCTTTAAAATAATTTCTGCTAAATATGGCATCATCATTAAGAAAAATAATGGATATACTGTATCATGAAAGCTTACAAGTAAAAATGCTAACAAAATCAAATACCAAAAATATCGTTTTTTTCCTCTTTCAAGAAGCCCATTTAAACAATAAATCTCTAGCTCAAAAATCAAAAAAGAAAATATTTGATTTCTTGCCGCAAATACTCCTTGTGACACATATACAACAAATATAGTAACCAAAAATGACAAAATCATTCCATTTTTATGTCTTAATAATGACGTAAAAAACATTCCAGTAATTAACCCTGACATTATTAATGTAAGTATATATATTCCTTTAAATCCAAATGAATTATAAAGAACATACATTATTAAATCACAAATCCAACCGAGGATATGTAAATCTTAAGTTTTCATGAAAAGACCAATGGTCTATTCCATCTATTGTCTGAGTTTCTAAAACTCTTTCTCCTATCGGTATATAGAAAAAGGTATCATTTTGCATTGTTCTATTTACTAAACTCATTGTAAAAATTACTATTACAGCCAAAAAAACTATATATTTTCTTTTCATAAGCTCCATCCATTATCTATAAATTATTGTTCTAAATCCTAACATTTCTAAAGTACTATCTTCATCTAGTTCAAACCTATCGCATAATGAAAGTGAATCATCAGAAATAATAGATTTTCTATATTGTCTTTCTCCAAATTCCATTTCTTCCGTCCACTCGCCATAATCATCAACCAAGTCATAAATATTTTTATAAGCCTTATTTCCAGTAATTCCTGTTCCTTTAACCAGATTATCTATATCTACTTCATCTAAAATAAAATTAACTGCAATATCATAAGAATATCCATTTAATAATCTTGAATTAATATTATTATACATATTTTTAGCAAAATCATTTGCAGTTTTATAATCTATATTTGTCCAAACCTCATTTCCTATTTTACTAACTGGAAAACCATTTTCATTACTCATCTCATATCTTGCAATATAAAATCCACCATTTTCTAAACAACTTTTTACAAAGACTTCAAAATCATCTTCTTCATAATAAGTAATTATAAATTCATTCTTAAAAGATTCCTTTTTTAAAATAGGAATATTTTCTTCATTTTCTATATTTGTACAAGGAACCCATACAAATTGATTTTTATTTTCATCTTCTATAACAAACCCTGTATTCCACTCTCCTTCAAGATATTTAAAACCTTCTGGAATATAAGGATTTTTACAATTATCGATATTAGTTTCAATTTTCATTAGTTTATTACATTTTTTATTTTGAGCAAAAGCTATCTCTTTTCCTTTATTATAAACTTCTTCATGATATTCTGTTGAATCTATTAAAAAGCTTAATGTTCTTCTTGCTTTTATTAATAATCTTGTAGAAACAATTACCACTCCTATAATAGCAATTATAACTAAAATATTTTTCATTAGTATCCTAGTTTTAAAAATTCTTATATTCATTATTTTTGCTATTACTTTTCTAAATTTTTCATTTGTTACAGCTATAATTGCAAAAAAAACAGATATAACTGCGATTGCTATTAGTTTTATACTTCCCATAAATGTCTCCTTTTGTTGAAGTCATTATATAACTATATAGCAAAATTTTCAATACAAAAAATAAATTTAGATTTATTAATATATTTTCATATTTTCCAAGATTAAATCGGCAAAAACCCCAAATCCTATTTGAGGATTTGAAACAAGAACATTTGTAACAATTCCTATAAGCTTTCCATCTTGCAAAATCGGACTTCCGAGATAATCCTCTAATTATTCCACCGAGTATCATTTATAAGTTCCTTATCAATAATTCTAACAACAAAGCTTTTATTATCTTCAGTATCATCTAAATATATTTTATCTATCATTGCTTTATATTCTTTTTTCTCACCAGAAAAATTACTTATAATTTTAGCCTCACCCAATTTTATTTCACTTCTTAAACCAACTTGTACTTTTTCTAGATTTTCATACTCTTTTGTTTTTTCTTCACTTAAAGTTCCAAATATTCCAAAATTAGAATTTGTAGTAATTTCACCTAAATTATCATTATTTATAGTTCCTCTAATCTCTCCTGGATTTCCGTGAACTCCCTTTATTTATTGCTATAACTTTTGTAGATGTGATATTGCCTTTTTCTATTTCTAAAAGAGTTTCTGTATCACTATCAACAATTCCATGACCTAAAGCAACAAATTGATTTGTTTCTGGAATATAAAAACTTAAAGAGCCAACGCCAGTTGCTGCATCTTTAACCCAAAGCCCTAATTTATACGAATTACTAGCATCATGAATTGGCTTTATTCCTTCTTTTCTTATTTCCCCATTAATATTCTCTATTTTCATCTCTAAACCATCTTTATTATAAGAAATGGCTTTCTTTAAATCTTCAATATTACTAATTTTTACATTATTTACTTCTAAAATTTTTTCTCCCTGTTTTAAAGAACTTGTATCTTCCAAAGAAATCATATTTCCATCTATATCTTCAATTTCTGAAAATCCAACAATTACAACGCCTTTCGTAAAAATTTTTAATCCAATTAATTCTCCGACTTGGTATTACAGTTAACTTTTCTGCCCTTTTTAATTCAACATTTTTTATATCAATATTTCCTAATGTAAGTTTTAAATTATATTTAGAACTTTTGCCATTTGTACTAGTTAAAGTTTCACCTTTCAATTTTAAAAATGGACATAATTTAAAATTTAATTTTGTATCATTATAAATCAAAATTTTGCTTGGAAAATTACTGATATTTATAAAATAACAATAAAAAATAATTAAACAAAAAATGATTATTACTTTTCTTATCTTTTTCATAAGAATTATAATAACCATTTTTTTAATTTTTATTTCAAGTAAATTTTTGCTCCAACAACTTTAAAGCTTGTTCCATTTGCTGAACTAATTCCAATATTAACACTACTTACAGATGAATTATTATCAAGATCTTCTTTAAATTCTAGCGTTCTTCTACTCTTAGAAGTTGTAGCAATTGTTTGTTCACCACCATAAGGATTTCCATTACAAGTAATTGAAACTAAGTCTGTATAAACTCCTGGTGAACTATTTTCAGCATCTTCTATTGTTAAATCTATTTTAAATATTTCACTCAATTTGAAATTTTTTCCAGGTGATATACTAACAGACATTCCTAAATTATCACCAACTGTCGTATCCCAACCATAGTTTTCACTAAATGCTGTTGTTTTATATAAGTTATTTCTTTCTTTGGCAATAGCAATTCTATATGCTTCTAGTTTTGAATCATATTCATCATCTAAATTAAGAGCCCCTGAAATACTTGTTTTATTGTCTATTAAGTAGTCTAACACTTCTGTATTTCCATCTAAAACATCTCCACTACGAGTTTTTACGCTATAATTTGAATCAACAATACAATTATAATCTGTATATGCTTTATGATCATAAGTAAATGTTCCATCTTTATTCAAAATTTTATCATATTTTATTTCTTTAGATTTAAATGATATACATCCAAGCCAACTTCGAGTTCCATCACTAAGATTTTGGAAATTTTTAGTACTATCATGTAATATTAAATCTTTACAATCAATTCTATGAGATGTTTCAAAAACGTCATTATCTTCTAGACTCGCAAGAATTTGATAATCTGTAGTTCCATCTCCATCTTCATCAATACCTTCAATTTCTCTTGATACATAATAAATTTCATTATCAGTAACAGTTATTTCATTATTTGTACTAGTTACAATAGCATAACTATTAAAATATTTCAAACCACATTTAAAACCTTCCATAAATGAAACAATTGAAATATTATTTAAAATTAAATCCCATTCTGTTTCTGAGAAAACTGGCATATCAAAATCTACAGTTCTTGATTCTTCTGTATAAACAAGCATTGATAAAATTAAATTATATGTTATTGAATTTTTTATTATATTTCTTTTGTGTACATAAAAATATGATTCCAAATTTTCAGGGTCATTATCAAATGTACCATCTGTTGGTTTAAAAGGAGTAGATGAATCAGTAGAAAAATCGTGAAGCATATCTTTAAGTAGTCTTGTCTGCTCACCTGTTATACTTTCTGCTGTACCAGAGATAGTTGCAAGAGAAGTAACGTCAGCAACTGAATATTGAGTATTTCTTAAATTACTAGCTTGCACTCCACTTAAATTTTCATAAAACCAATTAGAAAACATAAATGTTCCAACATAATATTCTAAAGCATCTAAAGCATCATCCCAATAAACTATTTGGTTTCCACTTCCAGCAACTGAAATTTCTACTTTTCCCATCTGATTTGAAATTTCTGTTCCATCTGATAATTTTATTGAAACAGTATTATATTCTGGAGAATTAATATATTCTTTTACAACATCTTCTGAGATTTGAGACCAGCTACTTCCTTGAACTATTGTACCATTAATATTTATTTCTTGAACTAAATCTTTTTCTGTTAAATAACCTGATTTTGTATAATAAACTCCACCAATAGTTCCCTCAATAGTCATGAAATTATCTAAAGTATAATTTATTGTTATATCATAACTTGAATCATCTGAATATCTAGCACTATATGGAATATATGATTTTAAAATATATGATCTTTTATAATATGTTGATTCTGGGTAATTAGTATTAATAACATGTAGCTCTGTACTATATGTTCCATCATTATTTTTATATAAAATTTGACCATATTCTTGCTCAATTCCATTTGACACTAAATTAGTATAATTAACTGTATCTCCACTTTTTTCACCAGTTAATGTATTCTCATGAATACTACTTTCATCAAACTCATAAATTCCACAAGTTTTTGAACCATATGAAACAGTCTTTTTAAAGCTCACTCCATAATCACTTGTTCTAATGGTTTGACCAGTAGAATCAACGCATATTTGAGCAAGATTCGTAGGACAATATATATAATAGCCATCATATAAAGTATAAAGAATTGCTGGTATATATGGTTGAATATAACTCTTACTAGCATTAGAAACTCCTAGATTTGTACATAATGTATTAAAAAATATATTAGTTGATGCATCAATAATACTTCTTAAAGAGTCTGAAACTGCTGATAAATCTTCATTTGCCGTATTTAATTCAAATGCTCTCATTGCATCATAAGTTGATTTTAATAATTTATCATTATAACTAGACTCCATTCTTATTGTTTTTACCTGAAGATTAATAAAATATGAAGTTACTAATAATATAGGTATGAATATTAAAACAAACATAATTGAAACATGTTGAAATTTCATAATATATTCTCCATAAATTTGTAAAATAAAAGTTGGTCAAAATAATCTCCGACCAACCCCCGTTTTTTAATAACATCTTCTAATAACTTGTTCCATTTGAGCCAACCATTCCAGAGCTTTGAGCAGCTATTTGGTATGTTCCACTTCCACTAATTGAATAGAAAATTCCTCTAATTGTTTGAGATAGTGTTTTATTACTATTTTTTACACTAACAGAAATTATATCTCCTTCTTTCATAGTGTAAACACCATCACCTTCACCCTCCATAGAAGCCATATAATTCATAATTTGTGAAGTATATACTGAATAGTAATTATTTTCACCATATACAGTTCCTTGAGTCCAAGCTGATTTCTTTCCAACATTTTCATCAACAACTTTTACTTCAATTTCAACATCATAAGTATTTCCTGTTGCTGATATTTTATTTACTAACTTGTTATACTCATCCATTGTAATCTTTCCAGTATTAACACAAGTATTTACAAATTCTGTAACTGCTGACTGAACTGTAAGCTGGGCTATATCATCACTACGTTCAGCAATACTCATTAATGGAAAAATGAACATTAGAATTGCTGCTAAAAATATCGCAACAATAGTTATTAAAGAATCACTCATTTTAATTTCTATCCTTTCACATTTCTATAAATTATAGTTTATTTATCTTAAGTAGCTATTAATTGATAAATTATAATAATTTTGGTGGCAATTTGTTTATTACCTGTTATAGCAGTTATCTCTTCTTCATCATTATCATTAGGATTTGTTACTGTATCTCCTTCATAAGCATATTGTGTAAATATTTCTTTAAATTTGTCACCTTTATATAATAATAAATTATTTGAGCTATAATCAATTTTAACATTGTTTATATAGCCTGTTTCCCCAGCAATATACATATCTACTCTAGTTTTTGCATCTCTTGTTACATTAGCAAGCCATGGAGCACCAAACATATAGCAAGGAAGAGATTGATTATCATATAAAGCTAACAAAGCTCTTCTTTTATTTAATTCTGCAGTATTCGTAGCTGAATTTTGCGCAGCATTTTTAGCTGAGTTTACATCCCCTTCTGTTGTTGTATCAAAATATTGTAATAAATTTCCATCTTTATCTAAAATTTTAACTGCAAAACTTTCTTTATAATAACGATATAAAGTAGGTATTATGGTATCTATTCCAACAATTCTAGCTCTATTTCTATCTTCGTTATCTTCAATTAGAGATCTCAACGAAAAAGAATCATAATATGAACCATCTAAACTGTAGACTATTTCACTTGCTGTACTATTTAGTTTATTTACTAAAATTAATGCAGCAGTAAAAGCTACAACAAATGCTAACATGGCAGCAGCCAAATATAAAGCATGTGATAGATTCTCCATAATACCTCCTCTATTATTACTTCAAGTTCTAATTTGCAGTATAATTAATAAGAATGCAATCAACTAATCCACTATTTGGATCTTTATGAAAATCAACTTGATAAAAATGTCTATTAGCTAAAGAACTTCTCAATTTACCAATTGCGGCAGTATTTAGTTCTGTTGTATTTGAATAAATCTTTTGAACATTACCATCATCTGTAATCTCATGCTCTCCTAAAAAAGCAGTTATAACATTCTTTTCGGCGTCCGTCTCAGTACCAGCATCAACTGTAGGATGATTAGTCCTACTATCTACATATACAACATCCATTAATCTTTCTTCAGCATCTTTGTTTTGAGTAGCATTTGTCATTACATTTTCTAGCAAATTAGCTACACTTGAACCTAATACTCTACCTTCATAATCAGTAAACTTTGAATTAAATTGTTGAATATCTAATTCATTTAATGAATCTGTATTTGTAGCATTTTTAGCCATATTAAATACATAAATACCTAGCGCTATAATTAATATTGAAAGTAAAATAGCACCAGCAATAATCAAAGCTTTTGAAGCATTTTCCATAAAATTTTCCTCCTTAGTTTTAGTTTATTTTTTATAGTAAAAGTCTATAAATTAATATAGAAATTTTAAAGGCAATTTTTTAACTTTGAATTTCAAATGTTATTTTTGAGATTCTTCCATTTTCATGATATTTAATATCTGTAGATTGAAATATAGCGCTTCCAAAGTTTCCTGTAAACTCTTTCATTCCAACTCTTTCAAAAGCCTCCATTAGATATGAATCTCCATTTTTTGTTGGCTTTACAATAACTTGAATTGAATATTTGCCATCATCTTTATAAGCACCTTTTTCATCTTTTTCTATTTCATATTTATTATTATTTTCAAGAGCCATATTCATAACTGTAGTTAAATCTACACCTGTTACTTGTTTACCTATAAATTGTTCAAAATTATTATTAAACTTTTTTATTTCAGCAATATTTTTTAAATTAGTTTTATACCATGTAGCAAATAAAGCAATTACAATTATAACGGCTAAAAAAATTCCAATAACTACTTTTTTCATCAATAAATCCTTTTTTATTATAATATATCTAATTTATTTTTTCAATATAAATTTTGAAAAAAAATTAAAAATTCTGGTCTTTTATCAATGTAAATTTAACTGTTTCTATAAGATTTGTATATTCATTTATAAATGTTTGACCTATAAAATAATATTGATAAACAGACGCAGTCTGCATATCAGTTTTAACAATTTTTGTTTCTCTTAATTCTGTCAAAATATCATAAACATTTATTTTTTTAGAAGTATCAAAACTTTCAACATTATTATTTTTATTTTCAGTATTATTACTACTTGACGTATTTATATTATTTTGACCATATATAAATTTTGCTTCAACATTTTTATTTGGTTCTATTACTAGATATTTACAAGCTCCACTAACACCATTTTTGGCAAAAAAGTTGAAACTATTTTGATACCCATTTAAGTCAACAATTATCTCAACTGAATTTTGAACCTCTAGACTATCACTACCTGTACTATATTTATAACTGTTGTTGTTTCTATCATTAATATCTATAGCATCATTTATAGCAGTAACAACATCTGATGCTGTATTCAAGCTTTTAGAAGCAGCTAGTAGAAGCCTATTATAAACTTCTTCATTTGAAGATTCTACTGAATTTGGAGCAGAACGGAAAAGTTCAGAATATTTTGCCTCTTTTGTAACCCATGTACCACTATAATTTGTTCTCGCATAAGTTACAGATATTGTATCATCAGTATTATGATTTCCACCTGTTTCATAACCTTCAAATTTTGCATTAAAAGCTTCAATTTCTCTTTCTGAAAATCGATTATCAGTTTCCCTAGAAGTAATTTCAAAACGTCTAAATATATAAAGCATAAATGATAAAATTACAATTCCAATTAAAACACCTGCAGCCATTATCAACGCTTTTGATGCATTCTCCATTTGGACTCCTTTCCAAGATTAGTTTTATAATTCTTCAAATGAAATTTTTTCTATATATCCAGTTGTTTCATTATATTCTGTTCCTGTACATTTAAATTTTCTTGATTTAAAATCACTAGCAGCGGTTGTCCATTCACAGTACCACCAATCTCTATCATCAAAAACAGTTGGTGATTCACTATTTATCATTGTTTGATTTTTCAAGTTCACTGTACTTATTAAGGCAGCAAGCCATGATGCAGCTTCTCTATCAGCTGGAAGAGATGACTTATCTCCATTAACTAACAAATGATATTCTGTGTTACCTTTAACTTTTGTTTGAACACGACCAGCACCACCACCTATATCAGTTCCTAATCCAGTCTTTAGAACATTAATTAATCTTACATTTGTATAATTCCACATAAGTTGTGTATATTTGCTTGATTGTTGAAGTAAACGCCCATTTTCAAAGTAATAATAATTTACTTGAGGGTCTTTAAAAGACATTGCTGATGATGTATTAAATAACGGATAATTATAATTGGCGTCACTTTCACTATAATCAAAACGTGTACATCTACTATATGTTCCATTTCTGTTTTTGTAATAAGCTTTAAAACTATCAAATAACGTATCCTTAATTTTCACTGATACATCAATAAAAAGTTCTTCTCTATCATCTTTTCCAACATTCATTAAATCATTTCCAAAATAATTGTTGTATACATATTTTTGATTATTGTTTTGAGCTTTATTTAAACAACTTAATACATCTGTTCCATACATTATTGACTTATTATAAGCTTCATATTCTGAATTAAAATCAGCTTGATTTTGAATAGCAGTAACTTCATCTTTGGTTTTTTCAAATCTTCCTATCTGTCTCCATCTAGATACTATTAAAGACATAATAATTATTGCTATTAAAACACCTACTGCTATAAGTAATGCATAAGAAGCATTTTCCATACAAACTTATCCTTTCCTTTACTGCATGCTTGCCATTTCCTCGAATGCAGAACCCATCGCAGTCATACCAATTACGCAAAGAGGTAAAATTAGGTATCCAACAAATAAAACAACCATTGGAGCAAATCCTAAAACTTTACCTATCATTGATTTTCTAGAAATCAATATTGCATTTGATTCTTTTCTTTTATCTTGATAATAAGCTCTTTCTGTATCTAACTCGTCAAAAGCCTCTCTAATCGGAATACTCTCAACTGCAGCTTGTAAACTCTCTATAATTCTAACCATTTGTGGGAACGAAATATCATTTTTCATTTCCTCTAAAGCTTCCCATGCTCCAGATTCATAGTTATTAACACATTTCGAGATTTGGTCTTTAAAAATATTAGCATATCTTTCTAGCCATTCCAAAATCATTTCAACATTAACACGCTCAATCTTCATAAGCATAAGAATAATAGTTTGGAACTGCATTACTTCATTTTCCATTTCCAATTTTCTCATTTTCAACTGGAACATAAGTAACCAGTTTGGTCCTTTATAAGCAATAATACCAATTATACAAGAAACCAGAACCTCATACCAGTGTAAGTACGCTTTTTTAATACTATTAATTTTATCCATTACTCTCATCGCATCCTCTGTAATGGTTTCATCAGTTTCACCAGCGTAGATATCACTTTCTCTCATATATTGTTCCATTTTGTCTTCTGTTAAGCCTTCTTCATTTTGATATAAATCTATAAAAGCATTATCATTTTGAGTAACTATCAGAGCCTTTTCTTCTTCTTTCTCTGTCATACTACCGCATTAAGTTATAATCTGATGTTGGATTCGTCTTTATATAATTTATTGACATTTTATGACCTACAACGAAAACCATCAAAGCTACTATTAAAACTACTATTGAACATGTCATTTTATTAATATAAAACCATTCCATTTTTAATTTTGAAGCAGAATCTTTAAGTAAAGTTCTAGCTTTTCTATATTCTCTGGTTCCATCTTTTGGAATAAACCAATCAACAATTTTCTTTATCCATTTTTTCTTATAAAGCCTTGCTTGCCATGGATTTTCAGTATTAGTAGCTATGTTAGTACTTCCGTTATCTTTTAATTTTCTAACAAATATGTAACAAATAATAGTTACAATAAGTAAGCCAACTTCTGCATAAAATCCACCTGTTCCATCATAAAATGATTTTGTAAATGAAAACTCATTAACAGCCCATGATTTAATCGCATTAATAAATAAAACTGGGACAATAGCTATCATTGACAAACTTTGAAACACATAATCTAATTTATCTCTTTTTAAAATTTCTATTTGCATCTCTTGAGTAATATTATTTAAGTTTTTTAAATATAGAGATGCACCATCTTTATCTTTTCTATCACCAAATTCCTTTGTCAAATATGAAATACCTGCAAACTCTTTTAAATAACCATTTGGAGCTATATCATAATATTTTTCAAGCTCTGTTTCAGGGTCATCTGAAATCAAAACTTCATATATTTTTTCAGCTTGTCTTGCAACATCAAGCTCATCATTTTGTGAAACATCATAAATTGCTTCTTCAACCATATTTGTTTCATGGAAAGCATGTCTCATTTCAGCAAATAAGTCAATTTGCTCTCTTAATAAATTTCCATCTATTCTATCTACTTTACCTTCCATCCATGTTTCAATGAAAAATATTTCAAATAATAATAGAGCAACTAACAATACATAGTTTCCAGATGTAACCAAACAAATTATTACTGTTAAAGGAATACATATCATTAAACCTTTTAAAACAATTTGAGCCGTCTGCTTTCTAGTTAAAAATTCATCACCTAAGTTAATAATTTCAAGCCTACGTCTTAACTTCATTGCATATCTTTTCAAAAATGGTATTTTAACTATTGTTATATAAAATTTTTGGTAGAAAACTTCCATACTAAAAGCATTTTGTTTAGTACCTTCAGTAAGTTGGGCAATATATCTAGTATTTTTGCCCATCATTTTCTTACGTAAAGACATGTACAGTAACACAATTAATGCAAATGCTGCACCAACACCACCAGCAAGATATAACAAAAAATTTGTATCCATTAGATAACTTGCCCTCCACTTTCTTTAGTTTCTAATTAAAACGATTTACTCGTCTCCACTTCCATCATCTGAATTATCTTCATTATCAAATAAACCATTTAAAAGTTCATTTCTAATTTCAGGTTCTTCAGTATTTTTCTTCATAGCTGAATCAGCATTTCCAGCAGGTTTAGAAAGAATACTTCTAATAATTCTTCTTGGTTTTGAAGTTTCATTTGCTTTTTCTTCTTCTGCTATTGCTTTATCTAACTCTTTTGCCATCATCTTAGCTTCAAGTTTAGCTTCTTTTTCAGCTAATTTTTGTTGTTTTTCAGCTTCTTTAGCTTCTTTTTTACTATCTTCGCTTTTTGAACCAACTCCACTAACAATTTCTCCAGCTTCAATATTCAAAGATTTAACAAAATCATTTGAAAAATCTTCACCTATTTGAGGTTTTACATTTTGTGGTTGTGGTTTAGCTTTTATTTCATTTCCTTCTTCATCATATTGAACAACTTTTGGAGGCTTAATTCCCCAATTTCTCTCTAAGAAATTATCAAAAGCAATTTGATCTTCGTTATTCATATTTAATCTCATTTCTTTAATGTTCTTTTCAGAAATTGGATTTGACAACACTAATTTATCATCAATAAATTCTAAAACATTTCTATAATGATATAACTCTCTATTAGTAGATTTTGAAAAATAAACTGTAGCATTATCGAAAAATTTATCAAATTTTCCTTCTAAAGTTTTTTCATTTCTATGATCATAAGTATATTCATTTTTATCTTCAACAGGGATACATTCTGTTACTCTTTCTATGTAACGACGACCACGAAAGTCTTTTACTAAGTGAATATCAAAGTTTAAAACTTGAACAACCTGCTCTTCAGCAGTTCTTTCATTATTGAACACACCAGTTCTTAACATTGAGTTACGAAGCGCTGTAACTAAATCTGGGAAAGTTTTAGCGTGGTGAGTAAATAATGTAAATTTAGAAGCAACTTGGGCAGCCTGAATCATCCAAGCAGCTACGGGGTCTGTAGCAACCTCTCCGGATAATGTTTACAGTACCGTCAGTTTTCTTTTGAACGTCCAAGCCTTCCTGTCCGTGATACCGTTTCAGTTTCACGTAAAGAAAGAATATTTCTAGTTGGATAAATCTTTCTTAAGTGTAACTCGAACGCAGTTTCCTGAATTCTTAGGTTCATAGTTTCATATATTGACTCTATAATTGCCATAAGCATTGTTGTTTTTCCGACAACCTTGCTCACCTGTAAGAGATATAATTCTAGCTCCTTTAACTAAAAATCTTAATAATTCGATTGCTTCTTCTTTTCCTTCATATTTAACAATCTGTTCAAGAGTAGCTTTTTTAGTATCAAACTTTCTTACGAAGAAAGCCCATGTTTCTGACATTGATGGTCTTAAAACAACGACACGAGAACCATCTTTCATTTC